>JAYUGZ010000108.1:0-2336 GCA_043767465.1 Cyanobacteriota bacterium | reverse complement strand
AGTTGACAGTTGACAGTTGACAGTTGACAGCTACCCTGACGGTGTTATACCAATTTTTTATGAGGCTGCGTAGAATTTCGATCCCCCCTAACCCCCCTTAATAAGGGGGGACAAGATTCTTCTCAAAGTCCCCCTTCTTAAGGGGGATTTAGGGGGATCTCCGGCGCATAAATAGTGTTAAGTGAACCGTATTGACATATAGGGTAGGGAAACGGCAGTGCCGTGTCCTCCGTTACTACAAACCTTTTAGATAATATTGTTCTGCTTCTGACCAATTCAGTTTAAGTAGCGAATCATCTCCACTTGGAAACTTGACTATCGGCTTAGTTACTTTCACACCCAAAGCACTAATAATCTGTGCTGCTACAGCTTTCGCCAATAGCGGCGGTACAGAATTTCCGACTTGGCGAAAACCGTGCCATTTTGTGACGTGAAATCTAAACCAGTCAGGATAAGAATGCAGCCGCGCAGCTTCTCTGACTGTAATGCACCTAGGGGCGATCGGGTGAATTGGTCTTGGCGAAGTATAAGCGCCCCTCGCCCTGTCGGTTCCAGCCCTGAGAGTGTTGCAAACTCCGTCGGGGTGCAGCTTGTAAAAACGGCTGATCGGCTCTTTTTCGCCGTAGGCTGCTGCTGCAAATCTTTCCATACATTCGACAGAATGTTTGGTGCGCCGGCTACATGAGAGGATTTGTCGATCGTACTGGCGATTGTAGGAATAATCATCATCAAAATCATCAATTGAGCGCATTATACTTGCATAAGTGCTGCAATCTCCGTACTCCGCCACTACCCAATCTCGGTGCAGCAACTCGCTATAATTTTCCACTTCCGGCAAATCTCCAATCGCATCCCATACTGTCGGAACAGCGGGTAAATTAACTTTTTTATAGCGTTTGGGAAGTTTCTTTTTCGGCAGAAAAGTAGTGGGCTGAGGGTATTTTGGCAGATCGTAGCCTTTTTTGCAACCAATCAGAAACAATCGTTTGCGAGCTTGCGGCACTCCGTAATGAGCGGCGTTGAGAACTTGATAGTTTTCTTCTACTTGATAGCCTGCTTCCAGAAAAGAGTTAATTAAAAGATTCAGCAGTTCTTTGTGTTCGCCTGCTACAATTCCTGGCACATTTTCCATCACAAAAAACTTGGGTTTTAACTCTAAAACCAAGCGCTGAAAGTGGAAAATGAGAGAATTTCGCGGATCGCCGACATCGCGCTTCCCCATCAGCGAGAATCCTTGACAGGGTGATCCGCTGATTACTACGTCGATTTCGCGTCTGCCGATCGCAGATTTTTTCCGAATTTCCGATCCCGTCAGCTCTGAGACATCTTTGCACAATATAGAACACATCGGGAAATTAAACTGGTGTGTAGCGCAGTGAATTGGGTCAATTTCAACTGAGGCAAGTACGTCAAAACCTGCTTGTTCAAAGCCCAGCGTCATGCCGCCTGCACCTGCAAATAAATCAACAGCGATCGGTCGCTTTTTCCGATTGCTTGGCATAACATTTCTATACTAAAATTGCTTTAAGAAGCTGTATTTAATTTAACATTTTTGATGATTTCGGCAGCCGCGCGATCGCACACACCGACATCTCCGAGACTTTCCCGCATTTCGCGATAACCCGCTTTTATTTGCTGGCGGCGATCGGCATTTTGCAGCAATTCCAGTGCGTGGCTGACAATATTTTCCACAGTCGCCTCGTCTTGCAGCAACTCCGGGACAATCGGCTTCATGTGTACCAAATTGGGCGGAGAGATAAAAGGAATCGACAATTTCAGCACGTGGCGAGCAATAATCGCCGTAATTCGACTAACGCGGTAGGCGACAACTTGCGGAACGTCGAGCAAAGCCAGCTCTAAATTAACAGTACCAGATTTAGTAATAGCCAGATCCGCAGCAGCCAAGATTTCCAGAGTTTGATTTTCCAACAAAGTAGCCCGCAAACCGTAATTCTCGATCGCTTCTTCGATTTTGCTGCGGAAAGCTGCTTGAGAAAGCGGAATCCAGAAATGAACTTGGGGCAATTTAGCTTGAATAATTTGAGCAGCCTCAAATATAACCGGCATCAGGTACTTGAGTTCTTGCTTCCTAGAAGCGGGAATTAGGGCGACTGACACCTGTTCCGGCTCAATTCCCAAAGTTTGGCGGGCAACTTCGCGGCTGGGCGCAGATTGCATTCTATCCACCAAAGGATGACCAACCCAACTCACTTGAGCTCCTTTTTTCTGATAATAACTAGCTTCCTCGGGGAAAATCGCCAAAATGCGATCGGCAATATTGACAATCAATTCAGTATTGCGAGGAGAAATCGAGCAAACCCATTCTTGAGGTGCGA
>JAYUGZ010000107.1:0-2339 GCA_043767465.1 Cyanobacteriota bacterium | reverse complement strand
ACCCACATTCCGCACCCCCAACTGGCACATAGGCGGATTGAGGGGGTAAAAGTGAATCATCCGAGGCAATAATGAGTAGAAATACTCAAATATCTCGGTCGCTCAACATCACCCAGTAGTCCATTTTCGAAAATTGACGTGAGGGTATGAGTTAAATCTGATGTAGGTTAAAATTGCGATCCTCTGCGAGGGCTGCGCTAACGGTAAAAAACCAAGTTCGTTACCTCACTGTTACCCAATCGATCACGAAAATACGTTAATTGCGATCGCTCTTCCGTAACCAATCATCGCCAAAAATAGTGTAAACTGGCGATCGCGATCAACGCTCAAATCAGGATTCAGCAGCCCATGCAGAAAGCATCTGAGATCAAAGTAGAAAACCTAGATCATCTGGGATTGATAGCCGGTCTAATTGATGAAATAGGAATTGTCCAAAAAATCAATGAATTAATAGGCGAACAACCGGGCGAGATAGTCAGTCCCGGCCTAGTAGTCAAAGCCATGATTATCAACGGATTAGGGATGGTTTCTGCCCCACTATACTTATTCTCTAAATTTTTTGAAGGCAAAGCAATAGAACATTTACTTGGTTCAGGAATTCAAGCATCACATCTCAATGATGACCGTTTAGGAAGAGTATTAGATAAATTATAAATAGCCGTAATTACGGAAATATTCACAACCATTGCCCTGTCAGCAGCTCAAAAATTCGAGATAAATACCGACACATCTCACCTCGACTCAAGTTCATTTCATCTACATGGCAAATATGAGCAAGAATTGCCATCAGTATCTTTTTCTAGCACAGAAACAGATAGCAATCAATCAGATAATTCATCAATCAACCATCAAACATCCCCAATACCAATTCAGCTCACCTACGGCTACTCTCGCGACCATCGTCCCGACTTAAAACAATTCATTTTAGACCTAATTTGTAGTGGAGATGGAGATGTACCACTATTTTTACGAGTAGCTTCAGGAAACGAATCAGATAATTCCATATTCGCCTCAATTTGTCAAGACTTTAAAAAACAGTTAAATCTCGACAGTTTAATGGTAGCCGATAGTGCATTATATAGCGCCCCAAATTTAGAAATGTTAACCAATTTAAGATGGTTAACTCGTGTACCGCTGAGCCTCAAACAAGCGCAGCAACTGGTATCTCAGCTAAATGAATCAGAATTTCATCAAAGTTCAGTGACGGGATATCGTTGGTCAGAACACAAAAGTAATTATGGTGGAATTGAACAAAGATGGTTAGTAGTAGAGAGCAGTTTACGTCGTGATGCTGACCAACGTAAATTATCAAAAAACCTGAAAAAAGCTGAAATTGAGGGTCAGAAAAAGTTGCGAGAGTTATCAAATATTGAATTTGCTTGTGACGCCGATGCCTCGGCAGCAGCAAATCGTTTATCCAAACAACTAAAATATCATAATTTAACCCAAATTACCAGCAGACAAACTACAGCAAAACCAGCTACTAATTCGACCATTTCTCACGACAAATCTAGCTCTAGCTTGATATTTAAAGTTGAAGCAAAACTGGAATTAGATACGAGTGTGATTGCTAAAGAAACGAAAGCTAGTGGCAGATTTATCTTAGCTACTAATGTGCTGGATTCAGAGCAATTAAATCCTGATGAAATGATTGTGAAATATAAGGAACAGCAGTCGGCAGAGAGAGGGTTTGGGTTCCTGAAAGACCCGCTATTTTTTACGGATAGCGTGTTTTTGAAGTCGCCAGAAAGAATCGAGGCTTTAACTTTGGTAATGGGTTTGTGTTTGTTGGTTTATACTTTAGGTCAAAGGTTACTTAGACAAAACTTGCAACTCACTAATAAAACCGTAAAAAATCAGTTGGGTAAAGGAACTAATCGACCTACTTTACGCTGGATATTCCAAAGTTTTCAATCGATTCATGCCGTTTGTATTCAAGGAATTCAGCAAGTTTCTAATTTAACATCCGAACGGTTGGCAATATTAAATTTATTTCCAGTCACCTGTCGGTCTTATTATTTCTTGTTGTGAAATGAAGTTAATCACTTGATTAGTAAGGCTGACTTTAGTTGAATTAATTTTTGATCGATCGGTGATGTATGATTGTTACATCTCTGAAAATATCTGCTGCCAATTAATAGTTGTTAATGGTCTGATTTTTGACGTTTTATGGGTTAAGAAGATTTAATTCATGCCCTCATGTTAATTTTTAGGGATTCCTAACTGGGTGATGCGATAGTTGCACAGATTTTTGGGTGTTTTTACTCATTATTGTCTCGGATGATTCACTTTTACGCCCTCAATCCGCCTATGTGCCAGTTGGGGGTGCGGAATGTGGG
>JAYUGZ010000106.1:0-14921 GCA_043767465.1 Cyanobacteriota bacterium | reverse complement strand
ATACGTTCACCGAGGCGAAATTGTTGCTTAGTATAATCTTGATCAATCAGTTCGCAAACCGTGACAGTAGGTTGTTTCGGTTTACCAATAAAAGCCACACCCCCCAATCCACGATAATCAACTATCCAATATTCTGGAATTCCTAAAAGAGCATATTCTTCAACTTTTCGAGCATAATCCGTTTCCCAATTAGTGCTGACGACTTCTACCGCCAATTTAATCGTAGCTTGCGGGGCGGGACGCCATCGCCCCAGCGTAATCACAGGTTCTCTTTCCCAGAGGGGTTCGCTGAGAAGGGCGGTTTCATCTAACACCACAATATCGGGACGGCGCGCTGTCGCTGCGTCGGAAAATGGACGGATAAAACAAGTGCGGGGAATGAACCAAGGTAGTTTTTCTGCTGCGATCGCAATTACTATTTGAGCTGCCAATTTACCACTGACGGTTTCGTGGGGGCCTGTGGGTGACCTGTCAATTAATTCTCCGTCAGCAAGTTCGTAGCGGGGGTTGTTACAGTATTGATCGAGAAATGTTTCAAAGGTGAGGATTTTTTGCGCTGCTGTATAAGCCATTATAAATCAATACTTTTTTGCTTGATTTTAATTACTTTAGTTTAGCATTCTTCTCGAATAAAACTAACCCGGAGATCCCCCTAGCCCCCCTTAATAAGGGGGGGACAAGAAATATTCTCAAAGTCCCCCTACAACCAGGGGGATTTAGGGGGATCTAGACTTCGATAAAAACGAGAGAGACAGAGGGTTTCAGTTTTAAGTTGACATGAATGTTGAAAATCTTATTCTATCAACTAACCAAATCCCAAATCAGTCCCTTTCCCCGCGTGAACCAAAGCCAACTTTTCGTAACGCTTAGCGTGTTCCACCAACTCCGTAGATTCCTCTTCAGACAAGTCTCGCAGCCGCTTGGCAGGCACTCCCGCAACCAGCGTGTGAGGGGGAACGTCTTTGGTGACAACCGCCCCTGCACCGACGATCGAGCCTGTGCCCACTCTCACTCCGTCCAGGACGATCGCCCCAATCCCGATCAAACAGCCTCGTTCAATGTAAGCTGAATGAATCACCGCTCGGTGTCCGACTGTCACAAAATCTTCTAAAACAGTCGGTTTGCCAGGATCGCCGTGTAGAATTGCTCCATCTTGGATATTGGTACTTTTGCCGATCGCAATTCGCTCTACATCCCCCCGCACCACCGCCCCGTACCAGATACTAGCGCCCGCAGCCACCTCTACCCTGCCCATGACAACAGCGCCTGCGGCGACAAAAGCAGCTTGGGAGAGATCCGGCAATGGCCAATAGGTAGGAAGTACAGGCAGAGGTTCGTTGAGATTGCTCATCTTTTTGGTCGATCGTGATACTTCTAGCAGATTAGCTGGTTGTTGATACGGGATATAATAAGACTATTTGCCACTTTTGCAGATAAATATGTTGGGACGCCATAAATGATTGAAGTTGCCTTGCAATACCCGATGTTTGGCCCGGAAATTCAGTGTCCCCACTGTCGCCAAACAATTCCGGCTTTAACACTCACGGATACCTATTTGTGCGTGCGTCACGGGGCATTTGAGGCAGATCCAAAAACGGGGGAACTCGTTCACCTTCAGTCTGGGCGACACTGGCGCCGCTGGGAGGATGAATGGTATCGCCAGCACACTCACCCCGACGGAATTCGGTTTGAAATTCACGAAGCGCTCGATCGACTTTATACTCAAGGCTACCGAGCAACTCGCGTGATCGTGGCCCAACGCTATCGGGACTTAATCAGCGCTTATTTGGAACGCAGCACGCCTTGGCGGGGCCAGCCGGATTCGCCACGCCCGAGGCTGTACGGTTTACCAATTGATTTTAGCCCCGATCCCCAAGAGGAACCTTGTTGGGAAGTGATTAATTTTGATTTGGAAAAAGAGCCGGGAGTTCCAATTAGATATCCATATTTTCGATTGTTTGAATAGTTATTAGTTATTTGTTATTGGTTATTAGTTATTGGTTATTAGTAGTAGGTAACAAGTAACAAATAACAAGTAACAAGTAACAATTAACAAGTAACAATTAACAAAATCAAATGCACCACGCCTCGATTCGGACTGCTAACATTCACCGGGCGATCGCCTTTTACGAACAGTTAGGCTTTACTGTGAGCGATCGCTTTACCACAGGCTACACCCTAGCCTGTTGGATGGAAGGACTCAACGGACGCATCGAACTCATCCAAATCCCGGAACCAAAACCCGCACCCGATGCTTTCGCAGACGAGCATTATGTTGGATATTATCATTTATCTTTCGATTTGACCGACACGACAACTGATTTGCCGAGTTGGTTGCAGTCTCTCAAACAGCGGTTTGAGGAAGCTGCTAAAGACCAACCAAACCACTTTCAAGCTTTGAAAGTTTTATTAGAACCGACTCAACAGGCGATCGGGCAAAATGTTTACGAAGTAGCTTTTATTGCCGATACAGACGGATTGCCCTTAGAGTTTATCCGGCGGATGAATAGCTAATTAAGTCAGAGTTGAAACACTTCAGAAATCCCATCAGCGTGCATCTGTGTTCATCTGCTGATATCTGCGGTTAAAAAATCCCAATCCCACTAATCTGCTTTAATCCGGATATCAATTAACCAATAACTTCAGTAGAAGGAATAATGGCGTTGCTGATTTACGGTATGAAAGGCTAAATATGCCCGTCATAGAAACCAGTATTCACAAAGCGTTTGGATTTTCAACTTATTTTTTTCATACCATGATTAAGCAACACCGATTTTTTTGGTGTCAATCAAGTATAATAGCAGTAATTTTTCTTTACTTACTGCGGTTATAGCCCGTTCGAGTCGATGCTCTAGTTCCTCAACCGTTTCCTGGATTTCTACCTGAAATTTGTTGGCCATATTGGATGTCCTCTACTTTTCTCGGGGAGAACTGATGAAACCTACAAACTTTACTGTTATAATTGATATGGCTGAAACCTTAGCAAGCGAGCAGCCATTTTTACGCGTCGATTTTTATGATATTGGCCGTCCTATCTTTGGTGAGCTAACCCTTAATCCTAGTTCTGGCATGGAAAAATTTGAGCCTCCTGAGTATGACTACAAGCTTGGGCAATTGATGCCGTAATAGTCAAAACAGCAGTGTGAAGGATTAACAACTCAGTGTTTTGGTATTCCGTCAGTGAAATTGTGTGTTAATTAAAGTTCTAAAATATTTTCCCAAAGCAATTTATCTATTACAGCGATATGGTGCTAAATTCTGGATCAAGAATCAATCAAAAGGTTTGTTTTATCTGTGGCGCTGGTCACTCTGGCTCTACGCTTCTAGGACTTATACTGGGAAGTCATCAGGATTGTTTCTACTCGGGAGAGGCAAGGAAAGCCAGATTCATGCAAAATACAAACTACCTCATAAAAACAACTTGCAACATTTGTGGTATCAATTGTCCAGTTTGGAAAGATTTTATTACTAGCACTCACCTAGACTTATACGAACAAATATCGCTCAAAACACAAAAGCCAATTGTAATTGATTCTACAAAAAACACTTCTTGGCTAGAAGAACAAATAGCCACTATTCAAAAAACATCTTCCCAACCTTTTTTGATATTTCTCCAAAGAGATGGGCGGGCAGTTATCAATTCCCGCACCAGAAAATATCCTCAAAAAAATGTCAAAGAAATAATTAATGATTGGAAGGAACTCATTAATGAAACCCAAGAATTGTACCGTCATTTTAAGGGTAATAAAATTAAGATAAAATATGAACATCTTGCCACAAATGTAGAAAGTGTCATCAGAACGCTTTGCGATTTTTTGGAAATAGACTATCAACCCCAAATGGTTAAATATTACCAGCACGAACATCATCCAGTAGGAGGAAACAACGGAACGAAGTTTTTAATAGTAAAGGCTCAACACAAAAATACAGAAGAATTTTTACATAAGGTATCAAAGCGTTGCTCAGATTATTACCAAAATCATGGTTTAGAAATTACTTTAGATTTGCGTTGGCGTCAAGAACTTGACCCTACTGTGGAGCGTTTATTTGAAGAAATTGCCGATAAAGAAAACGAAGAATTGAAATGGGAGGTGTAGCATCGAACCAACTTTTGATATTTCTCAGACCTCTTCTCAACTCAAAATTGTTCGGAGTATTGTAAATTTGCCATGAAAATTCTGCTATTAAGCGTTCACCCTCCACAAGGAGGCGGCTCATACCAATTCACTATGAATCTGCACTTAATATAGCTTCAAGGATATAGTCCCAACCACAGAGAGATAAAACTTCTTCATTCGTGAGAGATTTGATAATTATATCTACCTGTTCTTTAAGTTTATCTAAACTAGAATAATTTTCCCACTTTAGGTCTTTTTTTGTATGTTCCCACAATCTTTCAATCGGATTTAATTCAGGACTATAGGCAGGTAAATATATTGGCATTACATGGTCGTGCCAGTCTAATAATAGAGCTTTATGAAAACTACCATTATCCATAATAAACCGTTTCCTGGATTTCTACCTGAAATTTGTTGGCCATATTGGATCTCTTCTACTTTAGCCTATATGAGCGTGTACCTTCATGGTGAATTGGTATGAGATTATTCTTAATATGTCGCTTGTTACATAACTTTTAAGAATTGGTACAAGTTCACATATCATAAATTTACCCAAAAATCAAGCAGTTGACTTCTGATTTTTATGGTGATAACGTAAGTTCTCAGCTTTCCAAGTTAAAAACTCAGGCTTGGGATTAAAATACCATGAACAAAATCGATTTAGTTTTTAGAACTGTGGGCGAAAGAACATCCCAAATAGCCTTAGACCTAGCTATCAAAAATATTCAGCCTCGTCAAGTTCATATTATTGAAAATGTTAAACCTTTTGCCCACGCTGTTCAGCAAATGCTGAAGATGAATTACGATTGTGATTTTGTTGTCTTCATGGATGCTGATTGTTTAATTATGGAGGATATGTCTCCTTTCCTTACCAGAAATACTTTGCCCTACGTAGACTGTTATGTTCTTGATAAATTCAGAGGTCATATTCATTGTGGTGTACATATTACTAGAATTGATGTAATCAGAGAAATGCAAGCAATTAAAGTACCTGATAATGATGCTAAATATGTATTAAGACCTGAATCAAGAACTCGTGGACTGGCACTAAAAAAACTGAAGCTAAAAAAAGCATTTAAGCAATTTAACATTATCCATGATTTTTTTCAATTCTATCACCATATTTTTGCCAAATGCGCTTTGAGAGAACTGAGAAGTCGTCAAGATTATCATCAAGCTAAATTAACTATTTGTCAGGAAGATTGGGGAAGACAAGAAAAAGATTTAGATTTTTTGGTTGCTAAATATGGTGTAAATTATGCAAGAAAATATATTTCCAAGCAGGCAAGTCAGCCAGAAATTGCTAGGTTTATTGAGAATTTACCAATTATTGCTCTCCGCGAACTTAAGCAAATGAATATTTTGGAAAAAGCTCCTTTGACGTTAGCCGAAACTATAGAATTTTCAAGTAAAATTATTATTCAAAGACCCATGATAAGTAAAAAGATGAAAGTTTTTGGAATTGGTTTGAGTCGCACGGGAACTAAAAGCTTAACAATGGCATTAAATATGCTAGGGATTAATGTTGTTCATTATCCTGATCATGAGACAATTTTACAAGACCTGATGGCTGCTAAGTATGACTTTTCGATTCTCAATGATTATGATGGGATTACAGATATAACGGTAGCTCCTTTTTATTCTCAGTTAGATAAATTATTTCCTGATAGTAAGTTTATCTTAACCGTGCGTAATAAATCATGTTGGTTAAAGTCTTTAGAAGCTCACTGGTCAAAGAGGTCTGCGTTTGATTTCGATCCTAGTAATGAGACTAAGATGCAGATCAGAAGATTATTAAGAGCGGCTGTTTATGGTACTTATGCGTTTAATGAAGATAGAATGTCTTATGTTTATGATTTACATTATAGAAATGTGCTTGAATATTTTAAAGACCGTCCAGAATCTTTGTTAATTATTGATGTTTGTGATGGCGAAGGATGGGAAAAGCTCTGTCCATTTTTCAATTTACCTATATTAGAAGAACCTTTTCCTTGGATGAAGAAGAAAACGGTTTTGACCGAAATATTGTCAGGGGTGAAGTGATTTTGCTATATCGAACGCAGGAAAATCGAGCTTGGTGCAAAGAAAGAGGAATTAGGATGAGTGGCGTTCCTGTAGGAAGACCCCAAAAAATATTAGCAAGTCAAAGAAGAAACAAGCTCAGTCAGACGAGAGAATTCGTAACTCAATTTGTCAGAAAATTTGGAGAAGCTAAAAGAAGATTCAGCCTTGGTAGAGTCATGGCTAAACTTTCTAATACTTCTGAAACAACCATCGCCATAACTTTTATGGTGATGAATCTTTCTGCCCTGGTACGGCAGGCTTTTTGACTTTTTTTTATGTCTATTTCACAACAAAAACCTTTTTTCATGTTTTCTGCCTGTGACGATTAGCACAGATTATGTTCTCTTAACAATACTTAAAAAAATGGGTAGACAGAAACCGGGTTTTTACACCAAAATACTCGCCAAACACCCTCAATCTCGCTGAAAAACCCGGTTTCTTGAGCTTTGTGTATCAGCCATGTAATTACTTGCCCGCAATTGAGAACAGTTATTATTATTAATTAGTTCTCACCGTCACTACAAACTCAACAATATTTTTCTAAAAAATAGCTAGATTTTGAAATCAAAATCTAGTAAATTATCTTTTTAACCTATAATATGAACATCTATTCATACTATCAGGCATAAGCCAAAACCCAGAAAACACCATGCAAAAAGCCAAATCTAGCAATTCCGGCTGCTCTAGTTGCAGTCACGACGACCACAATCACAGCAATGAGAATCATAACCACGGCCACGATCACGATCACGGCAACGGAGATTTCAACCTCAAGCAAGAATTGATTCCTGTTATATCAGTTGTTGTCCTGTTTATCGGAGGTTTAATATTTGAACAAACACTGCACAACACGCCCTATTCTATAGGCGAATATTTGGTTTTCATCCCTGCCTATCTTTTAAGCGGATGGAATGTTTTAACCAGTGCCGGCCGCAACATTCTGCGAGGCAGAGTGTTTGATGAAAATTTCTTGATGACTGTGGCAACACTGGGGGCTTTAGCGATTCACAAACTCCCAGAAGCAGTCGGGGTGATGTTGTTTTTCAAAATCGGAGAACTCTTCCAAGAATTTGCGATCGGGCGATCGCGTCAATCGATCAAATCGCTTTTAGAGATTCGCCCCGACAGCGCCAACCTCAAGCAAAATGGCGACATCAAAAAAGTTGCACCAGAAACAGTAGCCGTCGGCGATATCATCCTGATCAAACCAGGCGAAAAAATCCCCTTAGACGGTGAAATTATCGACGGCAATTCTCAGATTGACACATCTGCACTCACTGGAGAATCAGTACCTCGAACTGTGAAAGCTGGAGAACCAGTGTTAGCAGGAACAATCAACCAGACAGGAGTGCTCACCGTCGAGGTGACAAAAGTCTTTGGTGAATCTTCAATATCCCGAATTCTGGAATTAGTAGAAAATGCCAGAAGCAAAAAAGCTGAAACCGAGAAGTTTATCACCAAATTTGCCAGTTACTATACGCCGTTTGTGGTATTTGCATCGCTAGCAGTTGCTTTAATTCCGCCTTTGTTCATTTCAGGAGCAACTAATGCCGATCGCCTTTTGTGGGTTTATCGCGCCCTAGTCTTATTAGTTATTTCCTGCCCTTGCGGATTAGTGATTAGCATTCCTCTGGGATACTTTGGGGGAATTGGCGGTGCAGCCAAGCGCGGTATTTTGGTTAAAGGCTCGACTTTTCTAGATACCCTGACAGCAGTCAAGACAGTTGTTTTGGACAAAACAGGAACTCTGACCAAAGGAGTTTTTAAAGTAGCACAAATTGTGCCTGCAAATGGTTTTTCCCAAACAGAGTTAATGGAAATAGCGGCTAAAGTAGAATGTCAATCAAATCACCCAGTCGCGAAATCGATCGTGGAAGCTTACGGTGGCAAGATAGATTCATCGGATGTGAAAGATTACGAAGAAATAGCGGGACATGGCATTCGAGCCAAAGTAAATAATCAAATTGTGCTTGCCGGAAATGACCGTTTACTGCACCGAGAAAATATCCCTCACGATGTCTGCAATGCTGAAGGTACTGTCGTCCATTTAGCAGTAGATAACCGCTACGCTGGCTATATTTTGATTGCTGACGAGCTGAAAGAAGACGCTGCACAAGCTATTCGTGACCTCAAGAAATTGGGCGTTGAGCGCATCGTGATGCTCACAGGAGATAATCAAGCTGTAGCCGATAGTGTTGCGAAAAAGCTGGGTTTAGATTCCTATTTAGCCGAGTTATTACCCGAAGGAAAAGTCGAGGCGATCGAGAAACTGGTCGCCCAATCTAAAAGAGGCGATAAAATTCTTTTTGTCGGGGACGGAATTAATGATGCACCCGTGCTTGCTAGAGCTGATGTGGGCATAGCGATGGGGGGTTTGGGTTCGGATGCGGCGATCGAAACTGCTGATATTGTGATTATGGCAGATGCACCGTCAAAGGTGGCTGAAGCCATCCAAATTGCCCGAAAAACTCACAATATTGTCTGGCAAAATATCATTTTTGCGATGTCAGTCAAAGCGATATTTATTGGTTTGGGTGCTTTTGGTTTAGCGACAATGTGGGAGGCAGTTTTTGCTGATGTTGGGGTGGCGCTAGCCGCTATTTTCAATGCAACTAGAGTCTTGAAATAGATAGTTCGTAGGGTGGGCATTTCCCACCTTATCCCAAAATAGGGACATTGATTTATTGATTTTTGGCGATCGCCCTCATCATAGTCGATCGCCTGCACCTCTAGTTCCACCTCAAAAAGATACACAACTTAATATATAGTGGGTTCCGCCAGATTTTGAGCCATCCGACTGATGAAATTTAACGGACTTTGTGAGAATATGAAAAGAATATGAAAAGCGTTGAACCGTAAAACCAATGACCCACTCGGAAAACAGACCCAGCCTTCCTGAAGTCCACCGCAGCATCCCCGTTCCCAACAGCAAAGGTTTTTGGCGTAAAATGCTGGCTTACGCAGGGCCTGGATATCTGGTTTCAGTGGGTTACATGGACCCGGGAAACTGGGCGACTGACTTAGCGGGAGGAGCAAAGTTTGGCTATGCGCTATTAAGTGTGATTTTGCTATCTAATTTGATGGCAATTTTGCTGCAATCATTGTGCGTGCGGTTGGGAGTAGCCACCGGACGAGATTTGGCACAAGCTTGTCGAGATTATTTCAGTCCGCGAGTCAGTTTCTGTCTGTGGGTACTGTGTGAAATTGCGATTTCTGCCTGCGATTTAGCTGAATTGGTCGGAAGTGCGATCGGACTGCAATTGCTATTTGGAATTCCCTTGGTTTGGGGAGTGTGTATTACTGCACTAGATGTGATAATGGTGTTATTTTTACAAGGGAAAGGCTTTCGTTATATCGAAGCTTTGGTGATTACAATTATTACAATTATTGGCGGTTGCTTTGTCGCAGAAATGATTTTTGCTAAACCTGATGCGGGAGGAGTTTTACTCGGTTATGTTCCCAGCCTAGAGATTTTGCAAAATCAGGGAATGCTTTATATTGCGGTGGGAATTTTAGGGGCAACTGTGATGCCGCACAATCTGTACCTGCATTCATCGATCGTGCAAACTCGCGCTTGGGAAGAAACTTCTGATAAAAAATGGGAAGCAATTAAATTTGGCACGATTGATTCTACAGTAGCGCTGTCAATAGCTTTGTTTATTAATTCAGCTATTCTAATTTTGTCTGCTGCAACATTTCATTTTTCCGGCTATCAAGAAGTAGCAGAAATTCAAGATGCCTACAAACTACTTTCTCCGGTGCTGGGTGTGGGTTCGGCTAGTGCAATTTTTGCTTTTGCTTTATTGGCTTCGGGGCAGAATTCAACCTTGACTGCAACTCTAGCAGGACAGATTGTGATGGAAGGCTTTTTGCATTTTCGTATGCGGCCTTGGTTGCGCCGCTTGCTGACTCGATTGGTGGCGATTGTGCCGGCTTTGCTCTCAATTATCCTGTTGGGTGAAGGGAGTACAACTAATTTATTGGTTTTCAGTCAAGTGATTCTCAGTTTGCAATTACCTTTTGCCGTAATTCCTTTGGTAATGTTTACCTCAAACCGTGGCTTGATGGGAGAGTTTGTGAATCCATTTTGGCTGAAAGCGGTAGCTTGGTTAGTCGCTTGTATTATAGTAGGATTAAATAGTTGGCTGTTATTACAAATAATTTTTTAGCTATCTGAGGCTAAATCAAACTACAAAAAATAAAACCCGCCGGTGCGGGTTTTATCTTAAAACTAATTGTTAATTGCTGACGGTTTTAACTACTTCTGAGGAACAACAGCCTCTTTAGCAGTAGCGGGACGGGCCGACGCAGCGCTAGTTCTCAAAAGTGCGATCGCCTGAGCGTAGCAAGGATCGTCCTTAGTAGCAACCAACGTCGGTTTGTTAGCTAATTTCAGCTTTTGTTCGTCGGTGACTACCACCTTCACATCGGGAGTAACACCCTTGTGGCTGATGTCCGTACCGTTGGGAGTATAGTAATGTGCGATCGTCACAGCCAATCCCGAACCGTCAGACAAAGAATGCACCGACTGCACCAAAGCTTTGCCAAAAGTTTGGCCGCCCATCACAGTGGCGCGTTTGTTGTCCTTCAGAGCACCGGCCAAAATCTCGCTGGCGCTGGCAGAGTTATCGTCCACAAGCACCACCAAAGGCTTGTTAGTGATGGCAGTGCGGTTTGTCCGCATTTCCTGAGAATCGCCCGCGCGATCGACTGTACGGACGATCGCGCCAGTATCCATCCACATCCGGGCGATATCGATACTCACCCGCAGCAGCCCGCCGGGATTGCCGCGCAAATCCAAGACAAAAGCGTCAACTTTCTGATCCGAGAGCTTTTTAATCGCCGCCTGCATTTGTTCGCCCGCGTGGGAGCTAAACTCTTGCAAGCGGATGTAACCGACTTTCTTACCGGCTTCATTCTTGAGGCTGTAGCGAACCGCTGCTACCTCAATTCTGGCCCTAGTCAGAGTGATATCAAACTCACTTTTGCCACTACGAGCAATCCGCAGCGTGACTTTCGTGCCTTCAGCGCCCCGAATAATCTGAGCCGCATCCGAGACAGTCATGCCTTTAGTAGCTTTGCCGTCAATCACCAAAATCGTATCGCCCGCTTGAATCCCTGCCTTCAGGGCCGGGGAATTTTCCATCGGCTCGACTACGGTAATCGCTTTGGTTTTCTCGTCTTGTTCCAGCCGCATCCCCACCCCTGTCAGTTCCCCGGACGTTTGACTCGTCAGCGCTTCGTACTGCTTCGGGTCCATGAAGCGCGTGTAGGGGTCTTGCAATTTCTCTAAGGCTTTGCGGAGGGCGGTGTAGGCAGCTTCGCGAGAGGTATAATCTTTGCTCAGCAACTCTTGGCGGGCCGCTTGCCAGTCAGTCTTGTTAAAGCTGCCATCGACATACTCCCGGTTCACAATTTGCCAAGCTTCGTCTAGGACAGCTTTGGGGCTATCTTGAAGCTCGGCGCGGACGGATTGAAAAACGCCGGGAACGAGTAAAGATATCGAAGCGGTTGTTGCCATCGCCCCAGTGAACAGGGCTGCCTGTAACTTAGAAAAGCGTCTGCGGGCTTGATTCATTGAATTTTGGCTCAATTCGATTTTAGATTTTTGATTGGAGATTTCAGATTGCTAAAAAATCTCACACTACTACTTAAACTATGTTTTGGAGGATACATCATCCCTTTGAACAGTTTAACCAGCTTGACAGTCGATCGCCAACCAATCATCACTGTATTTCAATAAACTTAATTTTAAACTTGGATTTAAATGTGCCGTGGTAAATAAAATCGAACAATTTTCGCGTAATTGGTTGAGCCTGCTGGTTAATACAGCGATTGGTGTAGCAGCCCTAGCGGGGGTGATTACCATGCAGTCGAGCGGGCAGTTGGGCGGCATCGCCCCAGTTAGCGTTCAGGGGCAAAAGCCACTCTCTGCAATGTCTGCGGCCAGTTTCAAGCAAGACGCGCAGCAAGAAGCCCTGCGGCTGAAAATGCTCAAAACTTTCCCGAGTTTTGGGTTTGACAATTTAATTGCCGACTGGACATTTCTGAAATTTTTGCAGTATTTTGGCGACGACGAAGCGAGAAATGTGACTGGCTACAATCTCAGCGAAGATTATTTTGACATAGTTACGCGGCGCGACCCTCGCTGGGCTGACATCTACCTGTTTCTGTCCACAGCCGTTTCTTTTTATCAGGGAAACCCTGAAACTGCTGTTAAGTTGATCGAGCGCGGTACTAATGCCCTTTCGCCGCAAATTCATCCCCAAGCGTGGATAGTATGGCGAACCAAAGGTCTTGATGAGTTGCTGCTGTTGGGGGACATTCCCGAATCAATTCGCTCTCACGAAATGGCCGCTGAGTGGGTAGAAAAAACTCCAGACGGGCCGAAATTGGCGCCAATTTTTCGAGCAACTGCTGAGTTTTTGCGCCGAGATCCCGATAGCGTGCTGGTGCGGTTTAATGCTTGGAGTACGGTTTATTATCAAACAACTGATAAGTTGGTGCGTCAAAGGGCAAAACAAGCTCTGGTAAAATTGGGAGCTCAGGTGCAAAAAGATCGAGATGGAAAAGAGATTTTTATTTTGCCTCCCAGAAAGTAGGGTACGGGGCGCCCGCCCCAAATGATGTTTAGCGCAACTCTGAAAACGATGTGATTTCTGTGCGAGTTAATTCGCGCCATTCACCGGGTTTAAGCCCTTCGAGACGCAAATGCCCGATCGCACTCCTAACCAGCCGCAGCGTCGGAAACCCTACTGCTGCGGTCATCTTGCGCACTTGACGGTTGCGGCCTTCGGTGAGAGTCATTTCCAGCCAAGCCGTCGGAATGTGTTTGCGAACTCGAATCGGGGGTTCGCGGG
This sequence comes from Cyanobacteriota bacterium, assembly GCA_043767465.1. Lineage (GTDB taxonomy): Bacteria > Cyanobacteriota > Cyanobacteriia > Cyanobacteriales > Microcoleaceae > Microcoleus. The sequence continues at coordinate 1,879 of JAYUGZ010000106.1, read as the reverse complement.
GCGGTAATTGGGGTTCTGCTGATAATAATTGCACTTTTGCCGATCGAGTCCGATAATCTTGAATAGTGACACCAGTTTGCAAAGCTGCGATCGCACCCGCATCAGGAACCCGTTCCACCTGCACCAAATAAGTGCGGGGATGAGCAAATTTCGGGTCACTGAGGCGATGCTGCATTTGTCCATCATCGGTTAACAGTAACAAACCTTCGCTATCGCGATCGAGCCTGCCCACCGCATAAATGTCAGGAATCGGAATATAATCCTTCAGAGTTCTGCGTTTAACTTCCCCTGAATTATCAGTGAATTGAGTTAAAACATCATAGGGTTTGTAAAATAGAATGTAACGATAAGGCATGACCAATTAACGATTAAAAATGTACTATAGCCTTTCGAGCCAAACATGAGGTATGACTGGGCTATGGGCTATGGGCTATGGGCTATGGGCTATGGGCTTACGGGCTATCCTCACCACGCTTGAGAACCGCTATAATCTCAATACTTTTGTACGGGCGAGTTCAACAAACAATAACAGCCTCAAACCAACCATCCGAAAAACCCGCCCCATCCAATGGCAAACCACTCTCTCTCTTGTCTCCCTTCTCTGCGCCCTCTGCGCCCTCTGCGGTTAAAAAAAAATCTTATTAACCAACGATTCAAACCAGCTATAAAATCTTCTGCCTTTAACAGCCTCGCAAATCTCAACTACCCAACTTTACCATGCCCGAAGCCATTCATCGCGTTTGCATCGTCCTAGGAACTCGCCCGGAAGCAATCAAACTAGCCCCAGTAATTCAACAGTTCAAAAATTCGCCATTCTTTGACACCCAAGTAATTTTAACAGGTCAGCACCGAGAAATGGTCGAGCAAGTGATGCGAATGTTTGACCTAAAAGCCGATCGCGATTTAGCAATTATGCAGCACCAGCAAAGCTTGACAGACATTACATCCCGGAGTTTGCAGGGTTTGGAAACCTGCTTTAAAGAATTGCAGCCAGACATCGTGCTAGTTCAGGGAGATACAACAACAGCGTTTGCCGCAGCTTTGGCTGCATTTTACCAAAAAATACCAGTAGGTCACGTAGAAGCCGGATTGCGGACTGACGACGTGTTCAACCCGTATCCCGAAGAGGCTAACAGGCGGTTGATTTCGCAGCTCACACGGCTGCATTTTGCCCCGACAGCGCTGGCGGCAGAGAATTTAGGGCGATCGGGCGTTTTAGGAGAAATTCACCTTACAGGCAACACAGTCATCGACGCTTTGCTGTCAGTAGCCAAACGCCAACCAGAATGCAACATCCCCAACTTAGATTGGAGCAAATACCGCACAATTTTAGCAACAGTGCACCGCCGCGAAAATTGGGGACAACCCTTAGCCGGAATTGCGCGAGCATTCATCCAAATCTTAGATAAATTTCCCGATACAGCTTTGCTGTTACCACTACACAGAAATCCCACTGTTCGCGAACCCTTAAAAGCACTTTTGGGCGACCATTCCCGAATCTTTTTAACAGAACCATTGGACTACGCCGAATTAGTAGGAGCCATGCAGAGAAGTCATTTAATCTTAACAGATTCCGGCGGATTGCAAGAAGAAGCACCGAGTTTGGGTAAACCTGTTTTAGTATTGCGAGAAACCACAGAAAGACCAGAAGCAGTTTCTGCGGGTACCGCTAAACTTGTCGGTACAAATTCCGATACAATTACAGCAGCAGCCGCAGAATTGCTGAGCAATCCCGCAGCTTACAACGCAATGGCAATGGCAATTAATCCCTTTGGCGACGGTTTCGCCGCCTCCCGGATTGTGAAAATAGTTGAAGACTATTTTTCAGAGTAAAAAATAATCCTAAAATAGGTTTGTAGTGAGGACTTTAGTCCGCATC
>JAYUGZ010000105.1:0-5884 GCA_043767465.1 Cyanobacteriota bacterium | reverse complement strand
GGCTACAAACCGCGTTACAAAGAAGGTTATTTCCCAGTAGCACCAACCGATACCTCTCAAGACATGAGAACGGAAATGCTGCTGACAATGGCAAAATGTGGCGTACCAATCGAAAAGCACCACCACGAAGTCGCCACCGGCGGTCAATGCGAACTCGGCTTCCGCTTTGCCACATTAGTCCAAGCCGCCGACTACTTGATGACATACAAATATGTCATCAAAAACGTCGGCAAAAAATACGGCAAAACCATCACCTTCATGCCCAAACCGCTGTTTAACGACAACGGTTCAGGGATGCACGTTCACCAGTCAATTTGGAAAGACGGCCAACCCTTATTTGCAGGCGATCAATATGCTGGTTTCAGCCAAATGGGACTGCATTACATCGGTGGCATTCTCAAGCACGCCCCGGCACTTTTGGCACTCACCAACCCGACGACGAATTCCTACAAGCGTTTAGTTCCGGGCTTTGAAGCGCCTGTAAACTTAGCTTACTCTCAAGGAAATCGATCGGCATCCGTGCGCATTCCCCTTTCCGGAACCAACCCGAAAGCCAAGCGCTTAGAATTCCGCTGCCCCGATGCTAGTTCTAACCCCTATTTAGCCTTTGCAGCCATGCTGTGCGCAGGGCTAGACGGCATCAAGAATCAAATCGATCCCGGCGCACCTTTGGACGTGGATATCTACGACCTTTCCCCGGAAGAATTGAGCAAAATTCCTTCGACTCCCGGTTCCTTGGAAGGCGCTTTAGAAGCTTTAGAAAAAGACCACAGTTTCTTAACAGAAACTGGTGTCTTTACCGAAGACTTTATCCAAACCTGGATTTCCTACAAACTCGACAACGAAGTTAACCCGATGCGGTTACGTCCTCACCCTTACGAGTTTGCTTTGTACTACGACTGTTAGATAGTTGACAGGATTTCTAATCGAAAAAGGCCGCCGTTGCAGGTGGCCTTTTTTATAGTTTATGCGAACTCTCAAACCAATGCCCAATGCCCAATTTCCACATCTCAAAACTTCTGTATCAAAGCCCAGACTTTGCCGTTACCGGACACGATGAGGGCGACGCTGTGAGTAGTAGCGCCCATCGTAGCGTCCGAGACATCCTCTACTGCCCATTTAATGGCTTTCTCATCGACAATAAACAAATCGTCGGCTGTGGTGCCTTCCTGAACTCGATATATCTTATTCAGAATGAAACGCCGTCGCGCCTCCGCTTTTGGGATGCCCGTAACTTCATCAGGATCGATCGAGATGGCACTGCCTTCTTTTAATGTACCTTTTGAGTTGGTTAAATTTCGATCGCTCTTTTCTGCTACCTGCACGCTGTGAAGCTGCGAATCAGGCCGACTCGCTGATATATTTGAGGCCTTGGCGATCGCCTCGTTTACTTCCAAACCGAGCAGCGCTGCACTGGCAGTTAAAATTAGCAAAGACTTAAATTGATTCACAGCCATTAAATATCCTGATCGGGATCGTTAAATAAATAGTACGCTTAAGTAATTATAATTAATTTTGCAGCGATCGCAACCAATTCCCAATTCCCAATTCCCAATCATCAAAGAATGTCCGATATTTTTGTAATGGTACGCAATCAAAATAACATTGCCATGACCTCAGTTGATGGCATTGCCTTTGTCACTTTACTAACTCAGGAAGGACGAGTGCTAGCCGAGGAGAAGGTTGACTTGTTTGAGGCAGATGTGAATTTTGATGACTTGCCTTTAGGAAAATATACTGTAGTTGTCAGGCACGAACAGGTTGAACCGCGATCGGCAAGTTGTGATGTTACAATTACTAATGAAGATAAAGTAATCATGCTGACCTTTGTTTACCTGGAGCTAGAACGGGTACTGCTCCGCATTCAAACTTCCACAGAAGAGAGGCTGTAATCATGAGAGTTAATGTTACTCCCCCAAATTCAATTAAAATGTTCCGCTATCGAGTGCATTTCTTGGCGAAAGACCTCTGGAGGGAAAAAAACCCGGTTTGTCGGATGAATCTGGCTTTACAGTTAGCGGATGTGGCGAGTACCCTGGCTAGGCTGGAAGTGGAGGAGGCGCAAAAATTTCAACAAGAGTCGGCTTCGGATCTGGTTTCAGATCGGACTGAGACTTAATATATTGGTTTTAGATTTTAAATTTTAGATTTGAGAATTGACAAGTTTACAGAACTGATGAATCCACAGGCTTGTACAAAAAACTTCTACCTTGCGACGTAATTAGTTGTCGAAAAAACTGCGTTACACTTATATAGGTATCTTTACAAAACAACATAAAAGTATGACTGTAGCTTATCCCCGCAAGCTGCGCAACGCCATGGGAGCGCGCGAGATTTTAGCTCAAGTGGTGCGCGATCGCGAAATCCACCTGATCACCCTCAACCGCTACCGCTTCAGCGAACAGCGCAGTTGCAAAGACCTCACCGACTTGATCGAGCAGCTAGACGGCGAACCGGTCGAACTCGTGCGCGACCTTTCCCGGCACATTTCCGACGAAGCGCGGCACGCCATGTGGCTTACCGACTTGCTGGTAGACCTCGGTCAAAATGTCGGAAAGCCGCCGGGAGTCTCATACATTGACGAATTTGAACGGTTGTTCGACAGCGAGCAAAAAGACCCTACCAAAGACCGCGAAGATTTTGTAATTTCTTCGTTAGCGGCGATTAACGTCACCGAAAAGCGGGGCTGCGAATACTTCTCAGCGCACATCCACGCCCTGAAAAATGCTCCCCAAACCGACGAAAACGTCAAAATCCGCGAAACCATCGAAAAGATTTTTCCCGAAGAAGCAGGCCACGTCCGCTGGGGGAATCGCTGGCTCGGCTCCATAGCTGCTAAAAGCCCCGCACACGCACAGAAAGTCGATCGGGCTAAACGCAAGTATGTGGCGATCGAACAAGCAGCATTTGAATCGGGAATGGATATCATGCTGGGGGCAGAACTCCGCCGCGTCACCCGTTTAGTGGACATTGCCAACACCATGCCCATGTGGGAACGCCCGCAATACCTGATGGAACGTTTGTCGGCAACTTTGCTGGCCCCTGACCTGCAAATGACCAGAGTCGATGTTGCTCAGCGAGCCTGGAACCGCGATCCACAGGCATTTGTGGAGAAATTCGTGCCGATGTTCCTGAATGGGATGAATAATACGCAGAAGAAACCGGCGGCGACAAAGCCTAGATAACCCGGCGGTTGAAACCGCGACTACACAAACGAAGTCTGCCTCCGCAGACTAATAAATTAGGAAACGGCAGTGCCGTTTCTTGCGCAATATTCTACTCGTTACCAGGCTCTGCCTGGTAACGCCAATCTAGAGGCTCTGCCTCGAATTTTCCTTAAGCGAGGCGGAGCCTCTGGACATCGGTTCCCAGGCAGAGCCTAGGAACAAGTTACTCTGGACGGAGCTTTAAGATTTAAAATTTACAATCTCGATAACATAGCAAGTAAACTGAATTATTGGAATAGTTTTCGGTCTAAATATAATCATGACTACTAGCGAGCCGAACCCACAAATAGTTTCTGCAGAAAGCGTCTTAAGTGAAAGCGCGATCGCCGATGCCCAGGTCGAAAAAGCCACAGCCGTCACCTATGCAGAAGAAATTGAAACTGTCATCGCCAGCATGGCTGTAGACCAAAAAGTGATGGTCGGTCAAAACGAAGCTGGCGGACATCTTTGGAAATTTAAGTATGGCAGCGTCGAAGTGTTCGTGCAACTCACGGGCGAAACCGAAAATGATACTTTGACTGTTTGGGCTTTTGTGCTTCAGTTGCCGGCGAAGAATGAAGCTGAATTAATGCGGAAACTGCTAGAAATGAATTGGCTGTCTACTTTGGAAGCTCATTTTGCGATCGTTGACAACCAAGTTGCGGTAGTATCGACTCGGACAATGGCCGAAATCTCGATCGGCGAAATGTCACGCGCTATTACTATTGTCGCCACTATCGCCGATGACAACGACGACTTGCTGCAAGCAGAATTCGGTCAGTAGTCAGTAGGTGCGAGACTTTCGATCGCGATCGTTCACAGTCGCGCACCTAAAATTCAAGTAGGGTGGCAGACTTTTGGGTGTATCTAATTAAACAGAAATGGTTTAACAGATGAAACCATACGCTCTAACTCAGTTTTGTTGTGTGTCAGGAGTTCATGCCCCCATAATTCATTCGTATTATCAGAGCAATCTTGTGCTAGAGCTTTTCCGATATCTTCAAAACTCTTTTTGGTGGCTCTCTTTAAATCTTCTGGGTTAGATTGCACTCCAAGAATGAATACTCTTTCTTTTAAATCGTCTGGAATTTGACTCTCTACATAACTAAAGCGATTTTCATCCTTATCGAAATCAACGATCAAAACAATCCTTCTTTGTAGATATTGTCGCATTCCAGGCGCATGATTATTTCGCAATTGCTCCACAGCTTTTGTCCAACCATTGGCAATCGGTAGGTCTTTAATTGCACTCTTATTAACGCTAAGGTGATTAATAAATCCATTGAAAATCTGGCGATTGGCATCATCTTCGGGTAACACAAGAAGGTGTGGTTGCTCCCTATTTACTTTCATAGTTCTATATCGCCCAGGATTAAAGTCGTTATAAGGTCGCCTGGTACAGGTATATCACTGAGTAATCTGACTAAAGTTGGCTCTAAGTGGCTTTTTCGATCTAAGACAAAGGTATTTTCATTTGAAAATTTTCGGATCGCTTCAGGATTATGAGATGTCACTAAAATTTGACTGTTACCCTGAAATGAGCGTCGTAATGATGTGACAAAATCTCCAACCTCTGATAATGAGATATAGTTGTCAGGCTCGTCCCAAAAGCAAAAAAGTGGGCCATAAGATTTGTTGGCAGCTAAGATGACGGCGCAAAGAAAAAAGCATTTCTCACCGTCAGATAAGTTTTCAAAGTCAACACTCAGATTCGCATTATTTGCTTCAAACCGCACAATCATGCTTTTGGAGTCTTTACCGATGAGTTCATTCAGAAAATCCTGAATGTCAGGCATAACTTCTCGGAGATATTTATCAACCTGTGTATAGGCGGCAGGATAGCGACTGAGTAATCCAGAAACCCACTCTCCGAAGTTTGAACCATCTCGCTTTGGCTCCAAAGTTTCACCATTGGAGTCTCCAGTCATCAAGCTGGGAATCGGGGCTAAAATGATCGTCCGTGCGAGCCAAGTCTTGAAAATATGCAGCGGATCAGTCTCAGATTGCTCCTGAATTACAGGTAAGGCAACAAGATGCCAATCTAGGAGAAACTGAGCTTCACGATTTTGCGAACTGATATGAAGAGTGACTTGAGCTTCTTTTCGAGAGTAAATGGGATCTCCTGCAACTAGCAGTTGTTCTTCAAAAACTCGCAGCTCTTTAAATTTTTCTGGCAAATCAAACGCCAGGATATATTTGTATAATTTATCGTTAAGTAATACTTCTATTTCAAACCGGATTGGGACATCAGACTTCCCACGAGCGAAATCTTTCGGGCTAATCAGCTTCAGTTTTTCCAAGTCGCGCATTCTATTGATGCCTCGACTAATTTTCTGAAGAACTTCTAATGCAGAAGCGATAGTTGATTTACCTGCACCGTTTTTGCCAATCAAAAGAGCCGATGGGATTCCCTGTATCTTCAGTTCAAAGTTTTCTAGGCATCTGAAGTTGTTTATATATAGTCTTTGGATCATAGCAAAACTACTCCTTGGAGTGGGAATTTTAGAAAATTTTAGATTTTTTTGAACTGCTTAATTAGCTAATAGGCAGTGCGATAAATTTCCAAAAAATTTGGGTGCTTTTCTGAGCCAGAGACGGATTAGTTGCCGAATTATTAATCCGCGCCACTGCCGACATTTACCTCCAACTTGTCAGTCGATTTTAGATTTTAGATTTTA
>JAYUGZ010000104.1:0-2354 GCA_043767465.1 Cyanobacteriota bacterium | reverse complement strand
TGCTGTCGGGAAGCGTTATCCAGAGGCGATCGCGATTTATGACGAATCGGCTCAGAATAATCCGAAAGATTTTCGCCCAACTTTAGCAAACGCGATCGTATTCAAGGAACAGGGCAAAACTGACGAAGCAAAAACGCTATTTGATAAAGCTACTGAGTTAGCTCCTCCGAACTATAAAGACCAAATCAATCAGTTAGCTAGCGGCACTCCTTCGCCTTCTCCTGCGGAGAAAGCAAGTCCTGAATCTGCTGCTTCTCCAAGTCCCGAATCTACTGTTTCTCCTAGTCCTGAACCTGCGCTACCGAAGCCTTAAGTATAACTGTAGGGACACAGCACTGCTGTGTCCTTAAGTTGGACACAGCACTGCTGTGTCCCTACCCATGCCGCGTTCTTTAACCTAGATTTGAGATTACCAATTACCGATCGCCAATTATCAAACCTCGGAGGGAATTATGACCCAAAGCGTTGACCGCGTTGTTCTACCTCCTGCTTTTCCAGACCACACTCAATTACCTGAGTCGGATGGTACTTTTGTGAAAAATTTCCAGGAGCATCCACAAAGTTTAATTTTAACAGATTCGATCGGCCCGATTTTGCAGCAGCGGCATCCTGACGGACAATATGCGATCGGTCAAGACTGCGGCATTTATTGGCGAGAAACCGATCCAGCAGAGAAAGGTGCAGAAGCTCCCGATTGGTTTTATGTTCCCAATGTGCCTCCCAATTTAGACGGTGAAATTCGCCGTTCTTACGTGTTGTGGCGGGAACATATAGCACCGTTAATCGCGTTGGAATTTGCCAGCGGGAATGGCGATGAAGAGCGCGATCGCACTCCTTTGTCTCGCACCGAAGAAGGGGTAATCACGAAACCCGGAAAGTTTTGGGTTTACGAACAGGTGATGCGAATTCCCTATTACGGTATTTACGAAATTAACAGCAGCCGATTAGAAGTTCATCGGTTGATTGACGGGTATTATAAACTGTTAGAACTGAATGAGCGGGGTCATTTTGCGATCGCACTTTTAGGCGTAGAATTGGGACTTTGGCAAGGCAATTATCAAAATCAAACCATGCTGTGGCTGCGTTGGTGGGACGAGGAAGGTAATTTGCTGTTGATTGGCGATGAAAGGGCAGAATTGGAGAGATTGCGAGGGGAACAACAACAGGAAAGAGCCGAACAAGAAAGATTGCGGGCCGAACAAGAAAGACTGCGTGCCGACATTGCAGAACAAGCACGACAAGCTGAATTTCAGGCAAGAAGGGCTGCAATTCCCCGGTTGTTGGGAATGGGTTTGAGTGCCGAACAGGTGGCGCAGGCGTTAGGTTTATCTGTGGAGGAAGTTAGGGAGGATGGTGGAGAGTGAGATAGTGGGAGGGAAATTGGGGAAAAGGGCGATCGATCTTAATAGACTTCATCGTGGGAACCCATTTTGAGCAATAAAATCGCTTCCTCTTCATCTTCTGGATCGGTGACAAACTCAAATAAAATCCGATAATCATAGTCTATTGAACACGACCAGATACCCGATAAATCTCCTGTCAGTTTGTGAGTTCGCAAGCTGGGGTTAAAGCAGTCTTCAGACAAAAGTTCAAGCGTAGCTTCAATTAAAAGGCGAAGCTGAGGATTTTTACGAACTAACTTTTTGAAAGTACGAATAGATTTGGGAGTCCAACCAATTTTCATCAATCATCTAACTTCGCCATAAAATCTGCTACCGACCCAAATTTAACATTTCCCTCAACATAATCTTGACGAACTTCTGCCACTTCCTTAAGTAATTCATTACGTCGCTGTTGTCGCAGGCGATTCTGAAGAATATCTAGAAGCATAGCTTGATCTTCTAATGATAAAACTTCTACAGCTTCAAGAGCTTGCTGGAATTGAGATATTGGTGTCATTTTACTCGTCATTATTGTTCAGTAAATTACCAGATTATTTTCATTTCAACCAAGGTTGAACTTTTGTTTGAACATATCTTCCCAACACTATCCCTAAAATAAACGATACAATAGAAAGAATAGTTCCAAGTGTTGGGCCTGGGACTAAGCCATTAAAAATAGCAGCAAGAATCACATAGTATAATAAAAACCATAGGAACCAAAAAGCTATTCCACAAATACAACCATCTACTTCACGAAACAGAAAAAATTTAGGCTTTTGTGTAGGTTGTGATGGCGCTATTTCTGGAAATGTAAAGCTTCTGGATTCCCGTTCTCCACGACGATATTTTGCTTCATGTTCTTCTTTTTTACGCTTATGTTCTTCCCATGAAAGCCATGCCATAAATACACTTGCACAAGCTGCGATAGCTTCCCACATAAATACTGCCTCTTCAGAACCACAATATTTTCAC
>JAYUGZ010000103.1:0-2355 GCA_043767465.1 Cyanobacteriota bacterium | reverse complement strand
GATGCCGAAACTGATGAGAGAGTTTTAAACTGGGACAATCAGCAGCGACTACAGGCTTACCAAGCTGCGAATATTCGATCGAGCTTAATCGTACCGCTATTTTACCAAATGGAACTGATGGCTGTCTTGGCGCTGCACCAGTTTGATCGATCGCGCCAATGGCAAGACCACGAGGTACAGTTAGTAATTACGGTGGCCGACCAAGCGGCTTTGGCACTTTCTCAAGCCCGGGCTTACGAACAGGTGCGGGCGCTGGCCAAGCGCGAGGCCTTAGTCAATACTATTACTACCGCAATTCGATCGAGCCTCGACCCCCAAAATATTTTTGCAGCGATTACTCAACAACTCGGTCAAGCTTTACAAGTTGACGGCTGCGCCCTTTCTCTGTGGACAGAAGATGATGAATACGTCCAGTGCGTGGGGCTCTACGACACAAATAGGGATACCGTGGCTGTCAAACAGGATTTTAGCAATCCAGAGGTAGTTGGGAACTCTCCGGGCTCTGCGGCGGCTGAAGGTGCTGCGGAGAACGCTCGCGGCTGGGTTTTTGCCCATCCTTCCCTGCCGCAGTCTTTGGTGCCGATTCGTGGCAATCCGGTGTTGCTGCAAGTTATGGTATCAAAAGAGCTGGTGGCGATTGAAGACCTCAATGAACGCCCCGATTTAAATGTTACAGAATTGCAAGTGCGATCGCCAGCCCGGGCTCTGTTAGTCGTTCCTTTACTCTCCGAAGGCAAAATCATCGGCAGCATTTCCCTGCGCCAAAATCGCAGCACTCGCCGCTGGAACCTCTCGGACATTGACCTGGCTCAAATAGTCGCAACCCAAGCTGCTCTGGCGGTGCAGCAGTCGCGCCTCTACCAGACTACCAGACAGCAAGCAGAAAGACTCCTGGAAGCCGATCGGCTCAAAACCGAATTTTTCCAAAATATCTCCCACGAATTCCGCACGCCATTAACTCTCACCATCGGCCCTCTAGAATCAGCTTGCGGCCGCAAAGAAGACTTACCCTACGAACAAGCCGTCATCGCCTTGCGCAATTCCCGCCGCCTCCTGCGCTTAGTAAATCAACTGCTAGACTTGCAGCGCCTCGACGCTGGACGGATGCAGCCGAGTTTTCGCCCCTGCGATTTAGTCGGTTTCTGTTACTCTACCGCAGAGTCATTCCGCGCCTACTGCGAGAAAAAAGGACTGCACTTAATTACCCAACTGCAAGAATGTCCTTTACTTTATTTGGATATTGAAAGATTTGACAAAGTTATTTACAACCTGCTCTCAAATGCTGTCAAATTCACCCCAGAAGGCGGCAATATTACCCTAACAGTTGCACCGGCCGGCGCTCACTGTTTGTTGCAAGTAAAAGACACAGGCATCGGCATTCGCACCGAACAAATTCCCTATTTATTCGAGCGCTTTCACCAAGCCGAAGGTTCTGCCAGCCGTTCCTACGAAGGCAGCGGTTTAGGTTTGGCACTTGTCAAAGAATTAGTGGAACTCCACAGCGGTCAAATTTCCGTCGAGTCAGTTTACGGGGAAGGTACTACTTTTAGCGTTTGGCTGCACTTCGGTTCCACTCACTTGCCCCCGGAACGGGTACTAGAAGTACCAGCAGAGTTTCACTCATCCAAAGCAGCGGTGGAACTGGCAGATGTGGAGGCGGATTTGTCGGAAGATGAGGCAGAAAATCACAATTTCGAGGCTCTCGAACCGATAAATTCAGAAACAGCAGTCGGAACGGTTTTGGTGGTTGACGACAATCCAGATTTGCGCTTTTATGTATCGGGAATTCTGCGAGATTCCGGTTTTGCTGTTTTGCTCGCCCGCAACGGACAAGAAGGATTTACCGTGGCAAAAAACCGCCGTCCTGATCTAATTGTCACGGATTTGATGATGCCTTTAATCTCTGGTTTGGATTTGATTCGGATGATTCGACAGGATGAAGAATTGCGGGGAACTCCGGTAATTTTGCTGACTGCGAAAGCCGACGAAGATACTCGAATTGAAGGAGTAGAACGGGGTGCTGATGCTTATTTATCGAAGCCTTTTAACGATCGCGAATTGTTGGCGGAAGTGCGGAATTTGATCGCCCTCAAACAAAACGAGCGCCGAGTGCAGCAGTTGAACAGTTATTTAACTGAGTCGGTGCTGCGCCGATTTTTGCCGCCGTCGATGGTAAAGGCCGCTGCGGCTGGAGATTTGGCCCTGGATTTGCGCCCGGAACCGCGATTGATTACTATTTTGTTTAGCGATATTGTCGGTTTTACTGAAATGGCAAATACGCTGCGATCGCGCCGGGTAGCTGAGCTGTTGAATGAATATTTGGCGGCAATGACTAAGGCTATTTTTGACAGCGGC
>JAYUGZ010000102.1:0-5904 GCA_043767465.1 Cyanobacteriota bacterium | reverse complement strand
ATATTTTGAGGGGAAAGGGCAGTAAAAAACCCGCCGCAGCGGGTTTAATCGAGCTTGTGTTCCGAAGAACTACCCGACTGTTACTTGATCGGTTTGCACGCCTGCGGCACCTTCTTCAGCAGAGGCGATCGCCACTAACTTGTCGAGAAGTTCCTGACTGGCAACTTGACCTTTGAGAACAACCGTGCCGCTGAGCTGAGCAACCCAAACAGTCTCGATATCAGCAACTTCTGAATCGCCGTCAAAAGCTAAAGCCACCCGCTTCGCCAGGCCACTTTCGTCAAAATTTCCGTCTGGGCCGACTTTAGCAGGAGCAATAGATTGCGCTTCGGCTGCTTGCTGTACTACTTCTGCCATCGGTTGAGCCTGCTCTTCAGGCTTTTCGAGTCCAAACAGTCTTTTAAACCAACCCATAGTAGTTGAGTCTCCAGAAAATACACTTTTTCCAAGATAGCTCTAGAATTCCCAAAGACTCCTAATTGTTGCAAAACTCAGCGAAAGTTCTCAAAATGTTGTTACGCCAGACTTTCAAAATCTGAAATCTCTACAGGTATCCCGATGTTAATGTTGCTGTTTTATGTCGGGGACGATCGCTATGCCGCAGATTGCAGGCGCGTAGTCGAAGTAGTTCCCACTGTCACCTTGAAAAAACTGCACAACGCGCCCGAATACATTGCCGGCTTGTTTAACTACCGGGGGCATCTCGTGCCGGTCATAGATTTGTGCCAAATGCTACAGGGAACGGCGGCCCGCGCTTACTTGAGCACGCGCATTGTCTTAGTCAATTGCCAGTTTCCCGATACTTCTGAGGGGAACAGCGGCAGTTTGCGCGGCCCCCTAATTTTAGGACTGATGGCGGAAAGGGTGACAGAAACTCTCGACAAACCGGAAACTGAATTCATTAGTCCCGGGATTAAGATTGACAGCACTCCTTATTTAGGAGAAATGATCGCAGACGATCGCGGTATGATTCAATTTGTCAGGGTAGAACATCTGCTGCCAGAATCCCAAAAGACTTATCTACTTCCCCAGCAAGAAAACTGAAATATTAAGGAATTCGGCACTTATGAAAGAAAGTAGAAGGCTTTCGGCAAGATAACTGTGTCGCGTAGTTGCCAGTATTTATGCACAAGGCAGATTGCTTTGCCGACACTTTCGAGAGAAGTTTATATTTTCAATGCAAATTTCCGACCGAAAATCAATGACACAAGTAGCAATTGAAGCTCTACTCAGACAAAAAATTGGTTTGGATGCCCTGACTGTTGGTTCTAATACAATTACTAGAGCCGTGAACCGTCGGATGGCAGATTGTGGTTTAACGGATATAAATATTTACTTGACAAAACTGCAAACATCTGCGACAGAATTGGAAGAATTAATCGAAGCTGTAGTGATACCGGAAACTTGGTTTTTTCGCGATCGCGAACCTTTTGTTTTTTTGAGCCGCTACGCGCTTGGAGAATGGTTGCCGAAAAATCCCGGCAAAACCCTGCGCGTGTTGAGCCTTCCTTGTTCGACGGGGGAGGAACCTTACTCGATCGCGATCGCCCTACTAGACGCTGGTTTAAATCCGAGCAACTTCAGCATCGATGCGGCAGATATCAGCAAAGTTGCTCTCAAAAAAGCGGCTGGCGCAGTTTATGGCAAAAACTCTTTCCGTGACAAAAACTTGGATTTTCGCGATCACTATTTTACTGAACTCGCAGGAAATATTTATCAGTTGAACGACTTGGTGAGAAGGAAAGTTAATTTTATTCAGGGTAATATTCTAGACAGCTATTTTTTAGTTAACCAACTTCCTTACGATGCAATCTTTTGTCGCAACGTGTTAATTTACTTTGATGGGGCAGGCAGAACTCAGACTGTGCAACTTTTAAATCGCTTGTTAAAAAAAACAGGAATATTGTTTTTGGGTCACTCGGAAAGCGGGCAAAAATTGCCTGATCAATTTGTTTCGGTGCGTCATTCCCTAGCATTTGCTTACCGCAAAACCGACATTCCCGGCGAGCAAGTGCAGGTTGAAAAAAAGCAGACGAATATCAATTATTCTGCGCTGGTTCGGGAGTCGAAAGGCGCGGAAACTAGCGAGAATGTCCGCAGTTACAATTGGGAAACTGGTAAAAGTAAATCCTTAACGGACGATCGCAAATCTCTGAGGGAGGGTGATAATTCGCAGATTTTGCCAATTGGGGCGATCGCCCGAAGCGCAGACGCTGGTAAGTCTGCGAGTGCCGGTTTAGACGCAGCGCGCAGCGCAGCCGATCGCGGACAATTGCAGGAAGCCGCCAAACTGTGCGAAACTTACCTCAGTCAAAATCGCACGAATGCTGACGCTTACGTTTTGTTAGGTCAAGTTTACCAAGCTTCGGGCGATCGCCAACAAGCCGAGCAATCTTTCCAAAAAGCAACTTACCTCAAACCAAATCACTATGAAGGACTAATTCACCTAGCTTTGCTCAAAGAAGAACGAGGAGATGTTGTCGGTGCTGCGATGATCCGCCAACGCATTCAGCGCATAGAAAAATAGCCCGAGACGCAATATTTGAGAACGGAATCATGGACAACATTTTCCAGAATATGACTTTGCAAAGACGCATGATGGCTGCGCTTGTGTTCATGGGGGCGATCGTGCTGAAACAGCATTGTGACGACGATAATTAGACCTCTCCCAAAAAGCCTGTGAAGAAACAGGCAGGATGCCTGTTCCACAATTATGGGAGAGGTCTATTATCGAGCAGGTGCAGGCTATAACTCCGCATTTTGCACTGGTAAATCAGGGTATGGAGGCTCAATTGGTAGGATATGGGCAAATTAGCGAGGTGATGATGTATCTGAGTTAATCATCGTTGCAAACGGCGGAAGCATTGCGCGATATTAACGGTGCTATCTCTCAATTAAATAAGGCATCTCAAGGTTTGCATCAAGAAATTTTTCGGTTTAAAGTAAACAGTAAGGAAGCAGAAAATGTTTAAGAATATTAGTTTCAAAAAGCGGCTGAATGCAGCATTTATTTTTCTAGCAGTTATTGTTTTAGCAGTGGCTTTTATCGGCTGGAGCGGGAATTATCGGCTCGCTGGACATATTGATACGCTGGCTAATAATGTGCTTCCGAGCGTTAGCGGATTGTGGAAAGTTAATGAAGGACAAACGCAAATTGAGTCGTCGGAACGGGCGTTGCTGGATCTAGAACTAAACTCAGAGGAAAGAAGCGCTGAATTGACGAGAATTCAGGAAGCTTGGGAGCAGATTAATCAGGGTTTTAAAGAGTACGAACCCGCCTACAGGAGTGCGGAGGAAGACAAGGTTTACAAAGAATTGCAGACCAAATGGGATATTTGGAAGAAAAATCACGAAACGTTTTTAGATTTCAACAAAAAATTTGAGAGTTTGGGGATTCTCAACCCGTTTAAAAGGCAGCTAGAACTGATAAACCAAGGCAATACCAAGTCGCCCGATATCGAGGCAGCTAGAAGGGCGGGCGCGTTTTACAATCAATTGAGCGATCGGGCAAAAGCGAACCGCGCTTCGTTTGAAGCAGCTACTAACTTAATCTTGGAGGATATAAAAATCAATGAAGCTAGGGGACAACTAGCTAAACAGCAGTCAAAAAATGATATTACTCAAACCACGTTCTGGGTAATTTTGGGCATGATTCTCGGGCCGCTAACGGCGGGACTGTTTGGACTGTTCCTCACGAGCGCGGTTTCCCAAACTCTGGAAAATCAAATAGATATGTCCGGCATCAGAATTAGCGGTTCTACTAACCAAATTGCTGCTTCTGGCAAGGAGTTACAAGCGACGATGAACGAACAAGTGGCTTCGACTAATGAAGTAGTAGCTACGGCTAAAGAAATTGCGGCAACTGCGATGCAACTGGCGAGGACAATGGATGAAGTTTCCCAGATGTCGCAGCAAGCTGCTCAATCGGCTGGTGGCGGAAAACAAGAAATTGGTCGCATGGAATCCACGATGAATAGATTAGCAAATTCTACCAGTGCAATTTCTGGTAAATTGGGTGTTATTAGCGAAAAGGCTAATAATATTAATAGTATTATTACGACGATTACGAAGGTGGCAGATCAAACTAATTTGCTTTCGCTCAACGCGGCTATTGAAGCGGAAAAAGCGGGAGAGTACGGGTTGGGTTTTGCGGTTGTTGCTAGGGAAATTCGCCGCCTTGCTGACCAAACAGCGGTGGCTACTTTGGATATTGAAAATATGGTTAAAGAAATGCAGTCTGCTGTGGGTGTTGGTGTGATGGAAATGGATAAGTTTACTAATGAGGTGCGCCGGGGGGTGGAAGATGTGCAAACTATTAGTTTGCAGTTGGAGTCGATTATTCAGCGGGTGCAAGCTTTAACTCCGCGTTTTGCAGAGGTGAATGAAGGGATGGACGCGCAGTCTCAGGGTGCTCAGCAAATTAGTGAGGCTATGGTGCAGTTGAGTGAGGCTTCTTCGCAAACTGCTTCGGCGCTGCGGGATATCAATGGGGCGATCGGGCAAGTTAACGATGCTACACTCGGTTTGCGTCACGAAATGCTAGCCTTTTTAAAGTAAATAGGGCTGAGGATCATCAACTCGGTTTTTGGGAAAAATAACAAATGTGCGGAGGATAAATCTAAAATCGCATTTTTTTGTAAAATTAGGAGCGGATATGAAGACAATCTAGCATCTAAAATCTAGCATCTAGAATCTAAAATCTAAAATCTAAAATCTAAAATCGAATGACTGATGATTGCTGGAATCGGATCGGAGTTGGGGGCGATCGCACTTGTCCCCAATTAAAAACATTTATTCACTGTCGCAACTGTCCTGTGTATTCCGACGCTGGCCGGAGTTTGCTGGAACAGGAATTGCCGGCAGGGTATCTCGAAGAGTGGACTAATTTATTGCGATCGAGTCAAGAAGTAACTAATGCTGTCACGGCTGAGGGTACTGTATCTGTAGGTGTTTTTAGGCTTAGCGGCGAATGGTTGGCTTTACCTGCGGCACTGTTTAAGGAAGTGACGCAGATATCTGTTATCCACACTGTGCCGCACCGGAGCAATAATATACTTATTGGTTTGGTGAATATTCGGGGCGAAATTCAGTTGTGCATTTCGCTAAAAGCACTTTTGGGATTGGAAGCGGCAGATTCCGGCAAACAAAATATTAGTCCTGTTATTTACGAACGGATGGTAGTTGTTGAGAGAGAAGGCAGCCGCTGGGTGTTTGAGGTAGATGAAATTTACGGCATTCACCGCATTCTCCCGGAACAAATCAGAAATGTGCCGGCTACTGTTTCTAAAGTGCCAGAAACTTATACTAAAGGGATTATCAGTTGGCAGGGGCAAAGTGTTTGTTATCTGGATGATGATTTGCTGTTTTATACGTTGAATAAGAAGATTATCTAATCAATTGGGAATAGGGCATAGGGCATTGGCCAAACAGGGCATTGGGCATAGAAATTATTCATCTCTCTCTTATCTTCCTTTGCGTCAGACGCGCCTTCGCGGTTTAATCATTACGAGCCCACCGGAATTAATCTAATTTACACAATCTGTTGCATTAATCATTTTTAAGTAAGGAATAATAAAAAATGAGCAATCAAGATATGAGCAATTTCTCCATGATGGATTTATTTCGCATGGAGGCGGACACTCAAGTAGCAATATTAAATGAGAACATTTTATCACTGGAAAATAACCCGAGTTCTCCTACTGAATTGGAATGTTTGATGCGTGCTGCTCACTCGCTCAAGGGCGCGGCGCGGATTGTGGGACTGGATGCTGCTGTGCGAGTCGCTCATGTGATGGAGGATTGCTTTGTGGCTGCGCAGGCTGGAGCGATCGCCCTAGACTCACCAGATAAGATTGATGTGATGCTGCGGGCGATCGACCTTTTGGCCCAAATCAGCCAGATCCC
>JAYUGZ010000101.1:0-5912 GCA_043767465.1 Cyanobacteriota bacterium | reverse complement strand
GAATTTTATAACTAATGCCGCGAGTTTGTACCCTCATCAATAGCTGATCCAAACAATCGCGATCGAAACAAACATGACGTTCGCGATTTTTTTCGCCTACACCAGCCCCGCTAATAATGTGCAGTTGAGTATTTTTCATCAACTGATACCATAAACCCTCGGGATTTGCCATCGTTTGAGTGCTCGTTCCTCTCCCGACATTCGGCGACAAATACAGGGGATCGATACCAGTTGTCCCCAAGGTTTGCTCATAATTGTAGTAATAGTGCAGCGGCACTTCTGCTACAGGGAGGCTTAGCATACCTTCATAAAACTCCCTCGCTTGTCCGAGATCCGATACCATCACCGTGTGTACCTTGGGAGCACTGGTGAGAAACATCCACATCGCCCCCGCATAGGCGGCCAGCAGCATCACCATAATCCCTTGAGTGGAAAACAAGCTGTCCAGGGGCAAGTCGGGCAAAAAAGAGCTCAAGTACAAAGGCCCAAGTCCAAAAGCAATAAAACTAACTGCTAGAGTCATGAATTATAAGAAAGGGTAAACAACGAAATTTATCAAGGTTGCGGTCGCGATCGCCCGCGAGACTTAAACTATTAGCTTAGGCATCTAATATAGCAAAAACTAGCGGTTAGGCCCTACCCGATGAAAGTCTTTGTCTACGGCACTCTCAAACCGGGGGAGTGCAACTATCTGCGCTATTGCGAGGGAAAGGTTGTGGATGCTTGTCCCGCGATCGCCCGCGGTCAACTTTTTGCACTGCCGATCGGCTATCCTGCGATGGTGGCCGGAGAAGGTACTGTCTGCGGTTTTCTCCTCTGTTTTGCTTCTTCGGCTATTTTGGACGATTTAGACCGACTGGAAGACTACGATCCGCTGCGGGAACCGACGGAAAACGAATATCAGCGGCAGGAAATCGAAATTTGCGATCGACACCTCAAATCTTTGGACACGGCTTGGGCATACTTGATGTTACCCGATCGCGTGCGTGCCCTAGGAGGCATCTGGCTGCCCGATGGGACGTGGGAAAATCGGTTTTTCACAAAATAAGTCGTTAGTGCAGATTAGCTTGGTAAATTGCAGTGCGATCGCAATTTAGCCAGCTCACCTTTAACCGTAACCGCTGTTCCCTACTGCGACACCGACGTTTGTCCGGCGCCTCCTGAGAATGACTAGAAATTAACGGCGTTGGTGTTTGCACAATACATAGATGTTGAGCGCAAATCGGATAATTTTCCCCATCTCCGAGGGAGGAGATGGTGGGGGAAAAATCATCCGATTTGCCGATCGACTATTGGTCAATTATCCAGGCGCGAATCAGTTCGTTTATTTGTTCTGGTACTTCGTCGTGGGGACAGTGACCGGCTTTGATAAAGTGTTCGGTTAACTGCGGATAGTGTTTGCGAAATTTGGCGCTTCTGTCTGTAGAATTCATCCAGGGGTCGCCTTCTCCCCACAACATTAGCAGCGGACAGGTTAATTGACTCAGCAATACGTCGATTTTTTCGCCTTGGGGCGTCCGGAATACGGAGGCGAATACTTTGGGCGCACCCGGATCGCAGGATGGTTGGTAAATTTCTTCTACTAATTGGTCTGTGACGGCGCTTTGGTCGAGATAAACTTTTTCTAGGGTTTTCCGAATTGTCGATCGCTGGCGCACGTATTGGAACAGCATCCAACTTGCCCAATCTTGCTGAAATAAGGTCTTAGCTACGGCAGATATGGCTTTTTGCATCGGCGGGGCTTCGGGTGCGGGCTGCGGTTCGCTGAAGGGGCCGGCGCTGTTGATTAAGATCAGTCCGGCTGCTGATTCGGGACGCTGGGCTGCTACACACAAGGCGGCGTAGCCTCCGAGGGAGTTGCCGGCTAGTACGGCGGGCCGGCCGATGATGGTGGTGATGAAGTCGTGGAGTTGGTCGCGCCAGAGGTCGCCGCTGTACTGGATTTCGGGTTTTGCCGATCGCCCGAATCCCAAAAGGTCGATCGCCCACACTTCAAAATCTTTGCTCAGCCCGCTGATATTTTTGCGCCAGTGGTCTGTGGATGCTCCAAAACCGTGAATTAACAGCAGGGGAGGGCGTTCGGGATGTCGATCGCTAGATCGCACGTAGTACACTGAATGCCCCCGCCACTGCCAGTATGTGCCTGCGATCGGGGCTGCGGTGGTTTGCATAATGTAAAGAAATAAGTATTTACTTTAACTATTGTATCGCGGCGTTTAAATTTATTAAATTTGGTAAAGGCGCCAGGGTTTGGTCAGCAAGGGATACGTCAATTTGGGCGAGTTGGGTGAGTGCGGGCGATCGCACTCAGGTCAAATAAGTTTTGTAACAAATATTGATTTGGTAAAGGCCGCAGCAGTGGGATCGAGCGTATGGGCTCTGTATTTGGGAAATATATCGGGCATTGGTGACAACACACCTAGGTATGATAAGTGCGATCTTTGACGACAAGTAGGAGTTGTGGGCGATCGGCCTCATCTGGGGTGGCGAGGGCAGATCCCCATGGTCAAGCAGTCAAGGGATCGACTTTTTAATAGATATTTCCGCTCTTTTCAAGGTGGGGATCGTTTTTCAGTGAGCTGTTGACGGCTTGGGGATGCAGGGAATAGCTTCACTGTGTTGGCAAAAGCCGCAGGAAAAATCTGGTAGTAGATGAAACTTATCAGTAAAATTACTGGTGGTTCCCTGGAGAAGTTTCTGAGAATCGCAGAATATTTTGTGATGTGCTTTGCTTTTCTTAACGGCTTTGATACTCTAAGATAGAAGTAGAGCTGCGCCGCTCAATTAATTAGCATTTTGAATACTAGGGAGCCAACTATGCAGGGTGTGAAGTTTATCCACCTGAGAGTTAGGGAGTTTTCTGAGTGATTGCTATTTCACCCCGTCCGGTCGTCGGACGCAATTGGATTACGATTAGCTTCGCTTCTACCCTATACCTTTGTCCTATTTTGGATCTGCTCCTAGCAGAGGTTCCGGCTCATTGGCAAGCCGAATTGCGGTTGGGGCTTCAAGAAGCTTTGGTAAATGCTGCTAAGCATGGAAATAAGTTAGACCCCGGTAAAACTGTTGGAGTCCGTTTTTCGATCGTCCAAAACCAATATTGGTGGGTGATATCCGATGAAGGTTGTGGCTTTAAGGCCCCTTGCGGCTGTGACCTTGATCTCGATAATTGCGATAGTGATGTTGCAGATAATTCAGCACTACCGGATGTTGAGCAAGAATGTGGTAGGGGGGTGTTTATTCTTTACCAAATATTTGATCGGGTTGAGTGGAATTCTCAAGGCACAGAGTTACGGCTGTGCAAAGAACTTCCCAGTCGCTACCGGCTGCCTCGCTTGCGCTAGAACCGATATTTGGCAGCATGATTCACCTAAGCTAGACCTGCAAATTTTTGCGTTTCCCCGCTGAACCGGGGAGCGAGAATTTGGAGGCTCTGGCTATTGATAGTTGATGATAATGCAAAATGTAAGTTTTGAGTGAGAAAAGTATAAAATCTTTTTTGACTCGCGATCGCGCTGCTCGATCGAGCGGCGCGATTGTCTAAGTTTTGAGCCACCGATCCAATATTTAACTCAAGACTCAAAATTATTTGCCGTGAGTCGGGCAAGGAGGTGCTGAGATCGATCGATCCAGCCATCCTGCTGCTTGATTTAAGCGCGGGAGAGCTTCTTCGGGCTGTTTTTTGAGCAAAAACACCAAAGCGGCCGCGGCTTGCTCGCAGGCCCGCGCAGAACGGTTGGCTTTGAGGCGGTGCCAATCTTTTTCGGAAATGGCGAGGCGGGCTGCTAGGGCTTGAGCCAGTTCTACTGTGCTGAGCTCGTTGAGGTTGACAGTTTGACTTGTTTGTGTAGTTTCAAGCATATTTGGCAATTATAGGGATTTAACTAGGGTTTCTGAATTTTTCAAATAATATACTGGACATAATAACAACTAAATAGCGAATCGGTTTTTTTATTATTGTCAGGTTTACGGATCAAAATGCCTCAACAGCCGTCAGAGTTAAATCGGGAAGAGCCAGAAAATGAGTTTGTGCAGGCGATCGCAGCAGTGGAGCGATCGCTGGCGACAGTCAAAGAGCGTTACACTCAGATTCAGTGCGATCGGCAGCGCCAAGCCGAACTCGGCAACCGGCGCGAAGATGTCCGCCAGTCTCTGCGCCAAAATCCATTACCGCAACTCAAGCAAGAATTGCAGGAAATAGAGCAAGAATTGGAAACGATCGAGTTAAATTTAGAAAGCAGCCTCTTTTCTTGGGGAAGCATCAAACAACCTTTTTGGCAAGCAGTTCGCTTTGGTGGACTCGGCATTTTGCTCGGTTGGCTTTTGAAATCCTATGCAGGTTAAATAAGGATTTCTAGGGGCGGGTTTTACCAACCATCCATAATCCAATACCCTGGGGTGAGTAGTAGTGTCATTGCGAGCGTCTTAGCGAAGCAATCGCCGAGACTTTTTCGGTTTTCAATTAACTTGGGTGCGCGGACAAGCAATTACCTTTTTAACCCAAGCTTCTTGAGAAATATGGTGCAAAATATTAAATAAACAGGAGTGGATATAATGACAAATCAACGAATTGCAGCAATTTTGCGTGGTGGCGAACCTGACGAAACTGTAACGGTTCAAGGCTGGGTGCGAACTAAACGCGAATTAAAAGAATTTGCCTTTGTCGAAGTCAACGACGGTTCAGCGATGGCTAACTTGCAAGTAGTCATCAACGCCGATTTGCCTGACTTTAAAAATGTCATCAAACAAATCAATACAGGTGCATCTGTAGAAGTTTCAGGAGTGCTTGTAGCGTCTCCGGCGAAGGGACAGCGAATTGAGTTGAAAGCTTCACAAG
This sequence comes from Cyanobacteriota bacterium, assembly GCA_043767465.1. Classification (GTDB taxonomy): domain Bacteria; phylum Cyanobacteriota; class Cyanobacteriia; order Cyanobacteriales; family Microcoleaceae; genus Microcoleus. The sequence goes on along the minus strand of JAYUGZ010000101.1, from coordinate 1,075 downwards.
TACAAGTTTACGGCGAAGCAGACCCGCAAACTTATCCGTTGCAAAAAAAGCGCCATTCCTTAGAATTTTTGCGAACAATTGCGCATTTGCGGCCGCGCACCAACACCCACGGCGCAGTTTTTAGAGTCCGCAATGCTTGTTCGGCGGCGATACACCAATTTTTTCAAGAACGCGGTTTTTTGTGGGTTCACACTCCGATTCTTGCTGCTAGCGATTGCGAAGGTGCGGGGGAAATGTTCGCCGTTACTAACTTCGATTTAAAGAATGTGCCGCGCACTGATTCGCAAGAAGTTGATTATGCGAAAGACTTTTTTGGAAAGCGCGCTTATTTAACAGTTAGTGGCCAGTTGGAAGCGGAAGTTATGGCGATGGCTTTCGGAAATGTTTACACTTTTGGCCCGACTTTCCGAGCGGAAAATTCTAATACTTCGCGACATTTGGCTGAGTTTTGGATGATTGAACCGGAGATGGCTTTCTGCGATTTGCAGGGAGACATGGATTTGGCTGAGGCGTTTTTAAAGTACATTTTTAACTTTGTTTTGGAGCATTGTCCGGAAGATATGGAGTTTTTCAACGAGCGGATTGATAAGACTGTTTTGGCGACTGCTGAAAATATTATTAACAATCAGTTTGAGCGGATTACTTACACGGAGGCGATCGCACTTTTGGAAAAAGCTGACAAAAAATTTGAGTTCCCCGTAAGCTGGGGCTTGGATTTGCAGTCGGAACACGAGCGCTATTTGGCTGAAGATTTGTTTAAAAAGCCGACCATTGTCAGCGATTATCCCGTCGGGATTAAAGCATTTTATATGCGTTTAAGCGATGACGAGAAAACCGTCCGAGCCATGGATGTTTTAGCTCCCAATATTGGGGAAATCATCGGCGGTTCGCAGCGGGAAGAACGGCTGGATGTGTTGGAGCGGCGCATGGAAGCTCAGGGTATGAATAAGGAGGAATTGTGGTGGTATTTGGATTTGCGCCGCTACGGTACTGTACCTCATGCTGGCTTTGGTTTGGGGTTTGAACGGTTGGTGCAGTTTATGACAGGAATGGGGAATATTCGGGATGTGATTCC
>JAYUGZ010000100.1:0-2366 GCA_043767465.1 Cyanobacteriota bacterium | reverse complement strand
CAAATTTGTCCGATGCAGACTTCCACGGAGCTACTTTGCAAGGTGCAGACTTTCGCAAAGCCAACATCTCTTTGGCAGTTTTTATCGATGCAAATTTGTCCGATGCAGATATGCGAGGCGTCAATTTACAAGGTGCAGATTTGCGCGGCGCCTGCTTGCGTGGTGCAAATTTGCGCAAGGAGCAGCGAATTTTTGAGGGTGCAAACTTGCGGGGTGCAAATTTGCAAGGTGCAGATATGCGCGGCGTCAATTTGCAAGGTGCAGATTTAACTAAAGCTAATCTCAGTCAAGCAAATTTGACTGAAGCATCTCTGCGGGAAGCAAATTTGACTCAGGCAAATTTGAGCGAAGCTATTTTACATGGCATATTTTTGACCGAAGCAACTTTGGTAGAAACAAATTTTTCCTGGGCTGTCATGACAAATGCTAAGTTGGAAAGAGCTGTGTTAATTGATGCTGAATTGGCTGGCGCTAACTTGCGCGGTGCATTTCTTGCTGATGTTAAGTTGAGTAATGCTAATTTAGTGATGGCTGACTTGAGTCGAGCTAATTTGGTGCGGGCCGATTTGAGTAGAGCTAATTTTAATCAGGCAAATTTGAGTGAAGCTGATTTGACTGATGCTTACCTGGCTAGAACTGATTTGCGGGATGCTATTTTGCACCGCACAACTTTGATTAGGGCTGATTTGAGCACTGCTAATTTAGCGGGAGCTCAATTGCGAGGTACGATTATGCCCAATGGAGAATTGCACGGGTAAAACCATGTTAGATTTTAGCTCTGAGATTTGAGATTTTAGATTGAGGAATCACTGTAGTGCGATCGATCAACCAGCAACTCTCGGAGAGTTTGATATATGCTATAGCCTTTCGAGCGAAACATGAGGTATGACTGGGCATAGGGCTATGGGCATAGGGCTTACGGGCTATCCTCACCACGCTTGAGAACCACTATATAGCCTTTCGATCTCTCATATCAGGTAGGCGAACGGCATAGGCCTCCGTGGCCTCCGTGGCCTCCGTGGCCTCCGTGGCCTCCGTGGGCATACCTCACCACGCTTGAGAACCGCTATAATTCAGAAGATCCTTCAAGAATTACAAGACATCCCGGAAGATAAACTCGCAGAAATCTACGATTTGATTCACTACTTTCGTCTCGGATTAGGACGAGAACAGCCACAACCCCGCACCCCTGGTTTAGTGACGGGACAACTCGGCGATGCTTTTTTTGAGCCGCTACCATTAGAGGAACTCGAACAATGGGAATAAGCTACCTAATCGACAGCCATATCCTGCTGTGGTGATCTTTAGATGGACGGGGATGGACGCGGATGGGGGAAAGCTGTACTTTTGATGGTAATACCAATCTCTCTGAGTCTGTTTTTGCTAATCTTAAAAGGCGATCGACATTACCAATTAACAGTTTTTAATGCTTTATCTCTAAGCAATCAGTCATTACAGAATATATTGAAATTACGCCCGGAGTGCTTGGCGGTAAGCCGCGCATTGCTGGTCATCGAATTGCAGTAGCACAAATTGCACAGATGTATCTGAAGATGGGAGAATCCATAGAAGACATTGCTAGGGATTATAATTTATCTCCAGCGTCGGTTCATGCAGCAATGGTTTACTATTACGATCATCGAGAAGAAATTGACCGCAAAACTGCGATCGGAGATGCTTTTGTCGAAGAGTTGAAGCGTAACAGTTCACCCTCTCCTTTGCACGAAAAATTGAGGGCAATTAGAGGTGAGTGAACGCATTCGCTTTCATTTGGATGAGAATGTTAAATCGGCTGTGGCGCGAGAGTTGCGCCGACGATTAATTGATGTTACAACAACTATTGAGGCCCGATTGCTTGCCGAGAGTGACGAATTGCAGTTAGCATTTATCTGTGAACAAAAGCGGGTAATTATGACTCACGATGATGATTTTTTAACGATCGCTAGTCTTAGCAGCGTGCATCCAGGTATTGCTTATTGTAAGCAGGGGACTCGTTCGATCGGACAAATCATTGAAGGTCAGTTTTGATTTATGAAGTGTACAAGCCTGACGAAATGGTTGGGCGTGTTGAGTTTTTGTGAGAAATGGTAAGGCCGATTCACGCTCGGGATAGCTTCGCTCGCGCGTACTTTTGAACCGCAGATGCACGCTGATGGACGCGGATGGGGGAAAGGTCGATCGCTCTTTTTGACGCACCGGGCGAGATCACTTTTGAACCGCAGATACACGCGGATGGACGCGGATGGGGGAAAGGTCGATCGCTCTTTTTGACCAAGAATTTCAAAGGTGGTACAAGCCCCCGGATTTATCCGTGGAATCAATCCAAAATCTCAAATCTAAAATCCTCAAGCCCCCGCATTTATCCG
>JAYUGZ010000099.1:0-15044 GCA_043767465.1 Cyanobacteriota bacterium | reverse complement strand
CCAGAATCTTTTGGTTCATCAACCAGTAAGCCTTCATGACGTGCGTTATCGCAGAGAGAATCCATATATTCGCGGCTCTTGCAGCCAACCCCAAGGTGTGCCAACGGAGACAAAACCGGATGTACAGAGTCAGTCTGAATTAGCACAATTACAAAAGGACGAGTGCCATCAGAAAGCCACACCACAGCAACACCTGCTGCTGCATCAATACGGCGGTGAACGACCTGCATTCCAGCATACTTAGAGTAAAAATCAATACTTTGCTCAACATCGGAAACGGGGAGTGCGATGTGAGTTAAACCGATATCAATCATTTGTAATGTTCCTCAATGCTGAGAATTCTAGCTTGACAAAATGACTTCGTAATGTTCCACTGTGGGAAATGGATCGTAGAAGTGATGTAATAAGGCACGCCACTTTTGATAATCTGGGGATTCTCGAAATCCCACAGTATGATATTCCAAATTCTGCCACCGCACCAGCAGAATATAGCGATTCGTGGTTTCTATACAGCGTTGCAGCTCGTGCGAGATATACCCCGGCATAGCAGAAATAATAGCTGAAGCTGTTTTGAAAGCGATTTCAAACTCAGCAGCCATATTAGCTTTAACATCAAGAATTGCCACTTCTAATATCATAGATTTAACTCAGATAATCGCCACTTGGCAGTTTTCAGATCAATGTCTTTAATAAATCCAGCTTTTCCGTCCATGTACCCTTGCAAAAAAAACGACGACCCGATATCCCAAACTCACCCCTTGCTTCATAACCTAATGCCTCAAGTGCTGAACTCTGTGGATCGACTTTGATAATATCTTTAACCTCAACTAGCATATCGATAATTGGCTTTGCATAAATTTGTGGAATTGCTGTGCTACCAATGTGATGTATAGCAACCACATTTTCGTTACTAAATGCAAGTGCAATCTGTTTCGACTCTGTTTCAAAGGCGCCTCGCCAACTTGGATCATGCGCGACGACTTCTACTTTGAAAAAATCTAGTTTTCTTGACATGATTGATAATTATTGGTTGGGGGCGATCGCTGACACATTAAGATGCAAAATTAAGGGACTTTATCTAAGGTGAATTACGCCTGCATTTTTCCTGAACAGCGGTATTTTATATTTGAGAAAAATATATATATGGGTAGCCAGAAACCGGGTTTTTACCAAAATACTAGCCAAAAACCCTTAATCTCGGTAAAAAACCCGGTTTCTTGAGTATCCGTGTGTAAGCTATGTAATTAATCGCCCAACCTCACAAAGTGTGAGAAAGGCTATATGTCAGTAAGCGATATCTTAAGCTCGCACTCCTAAAAAACGCTGTTTGCGCTCCGAAAGAGGTGCTCTCAATTTACTAACTCGGCAAATTTAATTTCAATACCTGTCCAACTGATACCTCGTGTTTGTGCGTCGCTACCACCACCGCACCTTCTAATCGCGGATCGTAACATCCAACCCACGCCGCAGGATGGCATTCGTGTACTAAATACCCGTACAGCCAAATCGCGCCTCTACCTTCTATGACAATTCCTTGGCCGAATTGAACGTCTTGAGGAATTTTCAAACCTTGTAAATCCTCGGGTGTGATAATACCGTCTTGAGTTGCAATTCGCAAGCGCAAATGTTGGTAAGCTAAACCGTCTTGAGTTTGATTGGGGATTATTTTTAATTCAATAGGATTCATGGGATGCACAAATGTTGAATACTTTTACAAAATCCTATACCTTTTTAGGGTAAATTGGGAATGCGATCGCCCACTTTGAGTCCCAATTGGGCCACCCTGCCGCCTTTGAGTTCAATCACTCCGTCAACCGGAACATCCGGGCCGTAGTTGGGGCAGGTTTCGCTGAAACACGGCGGTACGTTAGGAATTATCGCCTGCACGATGCCTTCCCGCAGAAAAATCATATCGAGTTCGATTTGCACGTTTCTCATCCAGAAACGCACATTTCGCGCGGGGGCGATCGGGAACAGCATTCCCCTGTCATCGGGCAATTCTGTGCGAAACATTAAGCCGATCGCTTGTTCTTGGGGAGTTTTCGCCACTTCTAGTCCGATCGCGCGATCGCCCACAATCGTGTTAACAGAAACTGGTAAAAGCTGACCCATATCTATCCCACCAAACAGCGATATAAAGTTTGATTCAGTCAGATTAAATCTTCCAGAAAGGACTCCTAAATAGTTGCCCGAATTTTTATCTTGCATAACAGTTTGGTTGTCGGAAACAGAAATATCCAAATCGCTAAACTTTATGCCATCCGTCAAGACAATTTTATCATTGCCGCTGCCAAAATCTGTAATTACATCGGCTTGCGCGATCGCAGATGCGGCTGAGGTACTTTCAAGTACAAATAAATCATCGCCGGCGCCTCCTGTCAAGATATCTTTGCCTTCGCCGCCGATGAGCAAATCGTTACCCCGATCGCCAAACATCCAATCATCGCCTTGTCCTCCATAGATTGTATCGCTTCCTTGCCCTCCAGACAGCGTATCAGCGCCTTCATTTCCGGCGAGCAAATCATTGTCGCGATCGCCAAAAATCAGGTCATTTCCCCCCAAACCTTGAATAGTGTCATTACCCGCAAATCCTCTAATCGTATCGCTGCTGGCGCTTCCCAGCAGAAAATCGAAGCCGAAAGTACCCTCGATGTTAACCATAATACCTTTAATAAGAGGAAGCTTTGGCGATCGGCATCCGCCAACCGGTACCAAAAGCTCGATCGCTAATTTTCAAACCGGGCGCTGCTTGGCGCCGTTTAAACTCCGATTGCGTGACTAATTTTACTACAAGTTTAACCACCGCTGCATCGTGTCCCGCCGCCACAATTTCTTGGACAGATTCATGATGTTCGATTAACCGCTGCAAGATGTCATCCAAAACATCGTAAGCCGGCAAAGAATCTTGGTCAATTTGCCCGGGTTTCAGTTCAGCACTCGGCGCTTTACTGATAATATTAACCGGAATGATCTCTTTCCCCATTCCGCTGTCAGAATTTAGCCACCTACAAAGCGAATAAACGCGAGTTTTCGGCACATCGGAAATCACCGCCAATCCCCCATTCATATCGCCGTAGAGAGTGCAGTAACCCACCGACATTTCCGACTTATTGCCAGTCGAAAGCAGCAAATGTCCGAACTTGTTAGAAATGGCCATCAACAGATTGCCGCGAATCCGCGATTGAATATTTTCTTCAGCAATCCCGAAAGTTGTATTCAGGAACAAATCGGCGAGAGTGCGATCGTAAGTTTTCATCAAATCGGCGATCGGCAATAGTTCGATCGCAATTCCCAAATTTCGGGCTAATTCCAAAGCATCATTAACCGAATGATCCGAACTGTAAGGAGAAGGCATCAGCACCCCCAGCACATTTTCGGGCCCGATCGCGCAACTGGCGATTGCAGCCACCAAAGCCGAATCTATCCCGCCGCTCAAACCAAGTACAACCTTAGAAAAACCGCACTTGCGAACATAATCTCGCACTCCAAAAACCAAAGCCGCCCAAATTTCTGCATCTCCCAATGGCGGATCAAAACTCAAATTTGTTGTGAAACCGGCATCTTGTGTGGAACGGGCATCTTGCCCGTTCCCCCCCCCAATCAAATCTTGTTTATTTTCATCATATTGCAGCACCGCAAAATCAGTTTCAAAAGAAGCCAATACCTGAATCAAATCACCCTGGCGATTCAGAGCAAAACTGCTGCCATCAAAAATAATATCATCATTTCCCCCTACCTGATTAGCATAAACAATCGGTAGCCCGCAGCGGATGGCGCTGTGCTGCAACATCGCCATCCGCACTTCCCGCTTCCCCACAGAATACGGCGATGCCGACAAATTCACCACTAAATCCACGCCGAATTTTGCCAAATCGGCAATAGGATCGCCCGCGTAACTGCGTTTACCCCAAAACTCCTCATTGTTCCACAAGTCTTCACAAATTGTCACGCCAATTTTGCGATCGCCAATAGTAAAGTAATTGCTGTTTTTTCCGGGTTCAAAATATCTATCTTCATCAAATACATCATAGGTAGGCAACAAACGTTTATGAAAAACTTGTTTAACCGCGCCATTTTGCAACAAAACAGCGCTGTTAAACAATGATTTGCCGCCGAGTTTAACAGCATCAGCATTAGGTACGACAGTGCCGACGATTACCGCCAACTCGGGTGGCAAAGCTTGCGCCAGTTGGTGCAACTGTGCTGCGGCGGCTGCAATAAAACTCGGATCGAGCAACAAATCGCGCGGCGGATAACCGATCAGGGAAAGTTCCGGTGTTAGCAATAAGTTTGCGCCCTCAACAGCGGATTTTTTCGCAGCCTCCAGAATTAGGTGGGAGTTGCCAAAGATATCACCAATAGTAGGGTTGAGTTGTGCGATCGCAATTTTCATCATATTACCAAATTACCTCATAAATCTTGCTAACAGTCCGCCCGCGCGGACTTAATATCCTCTCTTCCTAGATTTTAAGGTAGGGAAACATTACTCAGATTTGTAATGTTTCAACTCTTCCTCAATATAATAATTTACCAAATCCCGGTAAATATTTTCAACCACATCAGGATTCAAACCAGATTCTATCGCCCACTCGCGCCGCTGCTGCAACATAGCATGAAAGCGATCGGGCGCTCTCACGCTAGCTTCACTTGTTTTGAACCTTGCAGCGGCGATGACGTATTGAAATCTCTTGCTCAAAGCCTCAATCACTTCTCGATCGATGATATCAATTTCATCCCGAATTTCGTGAATATTACCACATTCATTAGGGTCTTTCATCTACGACGCTCCTTAATACCTTATTTTCTCATGTTACTAAATTGATCCCCGAATGTCATCCAAAGAACAGCTAGATAAACACCAACGGCTTATTTTTGAAAGGAGCAAAAGCTGCCGCATCAAAGCGGTACAAACTAGCAGGGCGGCCGGCACCCCGCGAAACCTTAACACCCGTATCGCACAAAAAACCCAATTTCAACAATCGAGCTCTAAAATTAGAATAATCAGAAAAGTTTTCCCCCAAAATAGTCGTATACAGTTGATACAGATCGCTTAAAGTAAAAAGCTCCGGCAAAACTTCAAAAGCTACCGGGCTGTATTCAAGTTTGTTGCGCAGTCGTCGGTATCCGTATTCGAGAATTTGATTGTGATCGAAGGCTAGCTGAGGAACTTGTTGCACGGGATACCAAGCAATGCCGCCGACGCGGAGGCCGACACCCGCAACTACACTCCCAGCAATTAACTCAGCTTCCTCAAACCGCACCAAAGCAAAATAACTCACTGAAAGATAGCGATCGCCCCTGGTGAATTCCCGAGGATCGCGCCCTGGTTCTCCGAAAGTATACAATTGCTCCAAATACAAATTTTTGACCCGAATTTTTTCCGACAAAATCCGGTAAGCCGAATTTTCCAGAGACTCTCCGTGCCGCACCAAAGTACCGGGAAGACTCCAAGAATCGATAAACGGTTCGTCTGGCCGCATTACCAACAGCACCAACAAGCGGTTCTGCACGGTATCGACGGAAAAAATTACATTATCTACTCCTACTTTAAAGTCAGCTAATGAGCAACCTTCGCTCTTTTTTGTGCCTCGTGCCATGCGTACAAATGCTCCCGATTAATGTAATCTTCGATAGTTGGAGTTAGGCCTTCGGTGTCTCCTGTTTCGCGATAGGAGGTTGAAGAAACATTGGGAGCAGTCAAAGAGGCGATCGCCACTTCTGCACCCAAGCGCCTCAACTGCCACAAATCTAACTGTTCTGAGGGATAACCAGGCCGCGGTACTATTAGCAAATCCACTTCTTTTAACAACTGTTCAAATTTGTACCAGCGAGGCAGTTGTCCCACCAAGTCGGAACCTATTACCATCGTCAACTCTGCATCCGGCCACTGCAATCTTGCTTGTTCCACGGTTTCTAGCGTTCTTGGACTGCTGAGCTCTGGATGCAAGCACAGATTCTGTCTCGGCGCATTAATTTCTTGAATGATTAACAGCAGCATTGCCGATCGATGTTCTAGGGATGTTTGGTGCGACTTAAAAGGATTGTCCGACGCCCAAACTGCTACCCAATCAAAATGCTGAGAAAGCCAACTCAGGATTGTTTTGTGTCCCGCTGTCGGCGGATCGGCGCTGGTTCCAAACAAGGCAATTCTTTGCATAGGGAATTGGTAATGGGTAATTGGTAATGGGTAATTACTCGTTACCAGGCTCCAGCCTGGTAATGCAGATCACTCGGCTCTGCCGACATTTTTCTAAGCGAGGCAGAGCCTCTGGATCAGGGTTCCTAGGCTGGAGCCTGGGAACCAGTTATAATTGAAAAAATGACCATTGACTAATGACTTTTTCTGGTTTTTTGAGTGAGATTTTCCAAATCTGTAGAAATTTCAATTTGTGGCGAAATCGGGTTATTTAGTTGGCGAGTTTGTGCAGGTAGACTGGCGACAGAAGCAGCAGTTCGTTTGGCAATATCCTCCAAGCTTTCCGGTTTATGTACTCGTTTGCCATCCTTGACAACCAACTGCATTAACGGTATATTATAATCCGAAATATGAATGTTTTCCCCTGTCAACCCCAAACGATCTCCGATAATTTCTCCATCTTTTATTGTTCTAAAAATTTGCTTTCTTCCTGGATATGTTAGCTTACCACTTGCCTCTTTCATTACCGGAATTCCGTCAATTTCCACCAACTTATAAACACCGTTCACAGGCGAACCGCTGACCAACTTTGTTCCTAAACCGTAACCGTCAATGCAAGCGCCGGCACTTTTTAATTTAGCAATTTCTAGCTCGTCCAAATCGCCGCTGACAATAATTGGCACGCCCGGAAGGATCGATCGCACTTGCTTCGACAGCGCCGCCAAATCCCCCGAATCCAGCCGCACGCCTTCCAACTGGATTTCACCGCTATTTACTCGCGATGCCAACATCCGCGCCGCCGCGATAGTATCGTAAGTATCGATCAGCAGCGGTGCACCCGGAAAATAGCGGTGAAACGCTGCAAACGCCTGATTCTCGCTGCCTTCGAGAGCCGACACAGCCATTACCAAAGCATGGGCGATCGTACCGACAGGCTTGCGCCCCAACTTCAAAGCAGCCAAAACATTAGAAGTGCCATCGAACCCAGCAGCCAGAGCCGCCCTCGCCGCCCACACAGCAGCTTGAGGGCCAAAAGCCCTGCGCGTCCCAAATTCCAGCAACTTAGCGTCTGGGCCCGCCACATCCCGCAGCCGCGCCGCCCGCGTCGCAATCAAAGTTTGATAATTGATCGCATTCAACAAATAAGTTTCGACTAACTGAGCCTGCCACAGAGGAGCCTCGATGCGCAATAGAGGCTCGTTGGCAAATACCGCCGTCCCCTCAGCAACCGCCCAAACATCCCCAGTAAAGCGGGCTGTGGCGAGTAGAGTCCAAAATCGCTCCGGGGCCCCGGCAAAGATTCCGGTGGACTGCAAAGCGTGAATTTGCGCCTCCGAGAACCGAAATTTCTCTAGATAGTCGATCGCCTGAGTCAAACCCATGGCGATCGCATAACCAAAACCTTCTGGTAGCCTGCGCGCGAACAATTCAAAACTCGCAGTGCGATCGTCGAGCCCTTCCCCGACGTAACAAGCAGCCATCGTTAGCTGGTAGAGATCCGTCAACAGGCTGTAATCTGCTGGGGAAACCGTGAGTTCCCGATCTTCTAAGATTTCCTCAAAACCCGCGAGGTGCAGGCTTTCTGTCGCAGTTTTCATAGCTAAAAACCCCGGACAAACTTTGTTTTTTTAATTATAGTGACAAATACCATATCTTTTTGTAAATATTTGATTAAGATTGCTGGTACTATCTGAAATAATCCTCAATTATCGCCGTGAATAGAGGGCTTCAGGTAAATTTATGGATGAATATTATGGTAGGATAAATAAAAATCTCGATTTGACAATCTGAGCAATTAACCCAAAAAACTCAAGCGTTGTGGTTTTTTGAGGACAATATTTGTTTGCAGCCTTGGAACAAACTTAAAAAACCCCGTTTCTGAAAGTTGTGAGTGCTGGGGTTGATTAAGGAAAAATCTATCAATAAACTGGCGATCGCCCAAAACACTCAATATCTAAAAGCTTCAGTTTGCTTCAATGTTGCAGACTAATAAGTAATTCAAACAAATATTGCTAAAGCCATCCAAAGGCAAAAAACAAGAGTAATATAAAAGTATCAGAACCCAGACAAGAGAGGCAGATTTTATGAATCTTTCTAAATCTTTTGCAAACGCGATGCGTTACGTTTCGGAAGCAGCGCTGCGGATTTTTAGACGGAGCGATGACGATTATCCCAACACTGGCGTTCAGCCTTTTGAAGGTACGCCACCCAAAGACTCTAAATGGGACAAATGAGCAGCCTATCGGGTTTTTCTAGCGAGGTAGGCAAAGACATTTGCCTCAAACAATAACAGTAAATCTTCAACTACTTTGAAATATTTTTAATTTTCCCCAGCTAAGCTTTGTTTAGCTGGGGTTTTGCGATTAATCTCATGTTTAATAAATTAACAACAATCTTCTCAATTCCCCATTTCCAATTAGCGATTACCACAATTGATTGAGTAAAAAGGCGATCGCCGCGCTGCCAATTGGCACAGTCAAATTGTCAATCCCCAACTTAGACACCGACTCCAAAGTAGCAGCAACCAAAGCCACAACAGCCGACACCGCCCAAGTTTGCCAAACATTGCCTTGAACCACCAGTAAAATCAAACTGCTAACAGCAAAACTCACCAAATACATAGTTGCAGAACCTTCCCAACTTTTCTGCATTCCCCAAACTCGATAAATATGCTTGCCGTATTTTTGACCAATAACAGCAGCCAATCCGTCGCCCCAAGCCATTACTAAAATGCCCAAAGCAGCGTATTCCTGATGTTGTAGTGGCCAAAACCAAGCTACGAGAACGCTGATACTCACAGCATAGAAAAAAGTCCCGAAACTCTTGCGGTTGATACTGTTAAGACTGGGCAAAATCGGAAATTGGTAGGAAATTAGGGCGATCGCACCAGCCAAAAAACCCGCCGAAATCCCCACCCAACCGGGTATTTCCAGCCACCAAGCCAGCAAAATCACGTTCCCAGTACCGATGTGAACCACCTTCCGCGATACCTCCGCATCGACGGAAGTAAAGCGGTTTAACCCCTCAGCTATCAGCAAAATCACGCCCAACCAGGCTCCCACGAGGGAAATTTGTAACCACACAGTCGGCATTTCAGATAATATAGACACGATATTTAGGAAAAACTGCGATCGGGCACTGTTTACTACTCTAGTGGAAAGGCGATCGATTTCGGCCGGAGAGGGCGATCGCGATTTAGGGAGTAAAAATTGGTGCTTTTTTAAGTCGATTCACCGCACAACGTATTGACAATGTAAATACATCTTGGTTAGAATATCAGGTATGGATGTGTATTTCGTACTCAATGGTTATGAAAATTGAGGCATTGAAAAAGCGGCTAGATAGAAATCGTCCCATGACAAGTATCACCATTCGGATGCCCGAAGATGTGATCGAAGATTTGAAACGAGTAGCACCATTGCTGGGTTTTTCTGGTTATCAGCCCTTGGTACGTGCTTATATTGGACAAGGACTGCGATCGGATCTGGAACGTTTAGAAGGTGATACAGTCTCTGCATTGATTGCCAGTTTGAAGCGTCAGGGTGTGAGCGAGCAAGTCATTGATAAAGCACTCAGCGAAGTCACTCAGCAGTGAATGTTTAAATTTAGATAAAAATAGGTTTTCTTGCTATGCATTATGTCTTAATTATTCATGAAGCAAACAAAGACTCGGCGGTTTCAACCGCCGTCTCAACTCAGCGAAGTCACTCAGCAGTGAATGTTTAAAATTAAAGGAAAATAGGTTTTATTGCTATGCAGTATGTCTTAATTATTCATGAAGTAGACTCGGCGGTTGAAACCTTGTTTACTTTTTCCATGTTAGATTAATCGAATAAACACGATAGAGATTTTTAGACTATGACTTTCAGTGATGTAGTTGAGGCTATAAAAATTCTTTCTGCTGATGAGAAGCAGGAAATTCAACTGTTGTTGAAGCAATATCTCCGTGAAGAACGCCGTGAGGAGATATATGAGAATTTTAAGTCGGCGCAAGTCGAACAACAAAAAGGTTTGCTGAAATTTTCTGCCAACATCAATGAACTGAGACAAATGATAGAGGAGTAATCATGGAAGTCAGTTTCAGTTCTTCATTTAAACGTGCTTTCAAAAAGCGCATTAAAGGCAATGCAGATTTAGAAGCTAGGTTTTGGCAGAAATTAGAGCTGTTCACCATAGATCCCTTTGATCCGAACTTGAAAACTCACAAACTGTCGGGCAAGCTTAATGATTTTTGGAGTTTTACCGTAGATTATGACGAAAGGGTGCTATTCTACTTTACGGAAGATGGCAAAGCTGTGTTTGTAGATATTGGTAATCACGATCAAGTGTATTGATAGGAAAATAGGTTTTCTTGCTATGCAGTACGTCTTAATTATTCATGAAGTCGAAAATTATGCAGCTTGGAAAAAGGTATTTGACAATGCTGCAAACATCCGCAAAGAAGCTGGCGAGCGCTCCTATCAGGTTTTGAAATATGACAATGAACCTAACAAAATTGTTCATTTCTCCGCGTGGACATCAACAACAGATGCCAGGGCATTTTTTGAGTCGCCTGCATTGGTTAAAATTAGAGAAGAAGCGGGAGTTAAAGCTCCTGAATTTATCTATTTAGACCAATTAGAGTCAGGAGTATTGTGAAATTATTATTGTATAATGTAAGTTATTCAAACTAGGTGGTGGAGTTTTGAGTATGTACGACGGTAGCTACTACCAGCTAATGGCTGAGTATAATTGCTGGATGAACCAAAATCTATATTCTGTATGTTCGACAATTCCTGATGAACAGCGAAAACAGGATGTTGGTGCATTTTTTAAGTCGATTCATGGCACTTTGAATCACTTACTGTATGGTGACAAAGCATGGATGGGTCGTTTCACTCTTGAGCCATTTGCAGTGACTGCGATCGCTCAAGAACTGTATGCTGATTTTGATGCTTTGAGAGCAGAACGGGAGACAACCGATCGCCAAATTATACAATGGTCTAGCCACCTTAGTTCTGACTGGCTGAGTCAACCGTTTGAATACACAAGCAATGTAGACGGTAAATGCCGCGTGCTACCGACTTGGGTTTTGGTAACACATATGTTCAACCATCAAACTCACCATCGAGGGCAACTTACCACACTGCTAACACAACTTGGCTACGATCCAGGCGTTACAGACATTCCCTGGCTACCCGTCGCCTCTGTATAACGTCAAGATAATATCAAGGCATTTGATTTCTAATTATTACTATCCGTTTCCTGCTGACAATGCTGTCACTATGGCTGTTACTGCGGGACTGAGGCTAGACAAGACAACGACGGAGGCAGTAGCAATAATAATAGTTGTAGCCATCCTAACCATACCATCTGTTCCCTTCTGATATGCGTCAAACTTGTATTCCAGGCGATCGACTTTCTGACCGAGTTCAATTAATGCTTCCTTAATATCATTATTACTGGGATTTTCTGGTATTTGCATGGCGACTTCTCCTATTAACAGAGATTGGCTTGAGTACATAAATATAATAACATAATTAAAAGCGACTGTTCGATCGCTTCCTCGTCACCAAGAATTATTACTAATTATCATTTCAACAACTCCCGCACCGCCGCAAAAGCCCGATCGCGCCACTTTTCGGGCAGCAGCGACAATCCCAAAGCAGCCCACATTTTCGCCTCAGAAACCGACTTACCAGCTCGCACCATCCGCCGCCCTTTTGCAGTTTCACCCACCTCAATCAGCCGCAAACCTAGGGCTAATTGAGTTTCTGCAATCCTTTTGAGCCTGACTGTTTCCAACTTCTCCGACTCAAATTCGTAGCTGGTCAAATAGCGCAATTTATCGCCCAAATACGGAATTGCCCGATCGCATCCTTGCTGTCCTGCGTGAAATCGATATTCCATCAACAGCTCCGGCAAGTAATAGCACTTTTTGCCCGCAATTGCAAGTCTCACGAACAAATCGTTATCTTCGCAATTTTGCCAATTCGGCCGCAGAAATCCGACTGATTCCAGCGCGCGGCTGCGAAACAAAGTTGCTCCTATTTGCAAACTTTGTCTCAGAAAAACTGTGGAGAGCAAATCTTCAATAATTCCCGCCGACAACTCAGTGCGGCCCCACCGCTGCGAATTCAGTTTAGTCTCGTTTTCGTCAATATTATTGTGAATGTCGATCGCCCAATGGTCGGTACTGACAAAATCAATACTGGGGTTTTTATCCAAAATAGCAGATGTCCGCTCCAGAAATTGCGCGCTCAGGCGATCGTCATCGTCAAACTTGATAAAATATTCGCCCCTAGCCGCCGCAAAGCCCGATCGCATATTATTACTCTTACCGATATTCTGCGGGTGTCGAATGTAGCGAATCGGGCGATGGACAAATTCCGACATCAACAGCGGAGTGCTATCAGTAGAACCATCATCACAGACAATTAATTCAAAATCTGTATAAGTTTGATCTAGCACGCTGGCGATCGCGCTAACCAGCAAATGCACTCGATTGCAAGTAGGAATGCAAACGCTAATTTTGGGCACCTTAGACAATTTTAAATTTTTTATTGTGGAAAAAACTCGCACTTCAGTCCAGGGAAATAACCACCAATGCCCAATGCCCAATGCCCAATGCCCTATGCCCAATGCCCTATGTATTTTAACTCAAACGAGCCGTACATTCGAGAATCAACTTTTGATTCACCAAAGCAAACGGTTGAATTTCCAAAGCGCGGCGAAAAGCTCGAATAGCACTTCTGTATTCTCCCAGAGCAGCGTAGCACAAACCCAGACCGTGCAGCGCCCCAAAATGCACCGGATTCAGTTTAAGAACCGTTTCGCAGTCGTGGAGCGACTTTTTATAATTTCCTTGGGTATAGTGAAGTACGGCGCGCCGATTCCAAGCTTCAGCAAAATCTGGCGCATCAGAGATCAGTTTCGTCAGCAAATCCAAAGCGTGGCGAACATCGCCTGCATCTTGCGAAACTTGCGATCGCCTGAGAATTTGCATCCCGTAATCACCCTTCTGATTAAACCAAGTGCGCCAGAGTTCTGTAGTTGCCCGATCGCGCACGCTTTCGTCGGACTTTTTCAAGTCTTCGAGCAGCGCCTTGACAGATAATTCGTCCATAAGTGCGAGGATTGTTAAAAAGGTTTTATCAGTCAATTTTATCGCGACAGCGGCAACTTTTTTATTTATCGAACATCCCATGCAGATTTTGATGCTTTCCTCGACTTTTCCCTACCCGCCAAGCCGCGGCGGAACTCAAGTAAGGACGTTTAATTTATTGAAATACTTGAGCCGGCGGCATGATGTAATTCTCGGTACTGTGCGATCGCCCGATGTTACCGATGCACAAATCGACGCATTGCGTCAGCAAGTTACAGAATTGGCAGTTTTCGAGACTCCTGGAACAGTTTCAACCGGGATATCTGGAAAAATCCGGCGTTTTAGTCAATTTTTGTTATCCGGGACGCCTCCGAACGTGATCTCAAGCTACTCTCAAGCAATGCAGAATTGGGCAGACGAATTGGTAGCAGCCAGCAAATGCGATGCTGTCACCTGCGAACACAGCGTTAACGAGATTTACGTGCGTCCAGAATGGCGGCAAAAACTGCTGACAGTCGCAAATATTCATAGTTCCGTTTGGGGAACTTGCAGGGAAATGTTAGCCACCGGCACTTCCCAAAAACCTCTGCGCGATCGCCTGAATTTACCCCTACTCGCCCGCTACGAACAACGCTACTGTGCCAAATTCTCCCGCATAGTCGCAACAACATCCACAGACAAGCAGCAACTCCTAGAATTGCTGTCGCCAAAGCGTCGAGGGCGAGAAGATTTATTTGTCCCCACCATTGATGTGATTCCTAACGGGGTGGATTTGGCAGAATTTCCTTACCGCGCGATCGATCCAGGAGGACACACCTTAATTTTTGCAGGCGCCATGAACAATTTGCCCAATATAGACGCCGCCAGGTTTCTCAGTTTGCAAATATTGCCAAAGTTGCAGCAGCGCTATCGGGATGCTACCCTCACCCTAGTCGGCACCTCGCCAGTCCCCGAAGTCCTCGCCTTGGGGAAACTCCCGGGAATTCAAGTAGTAGGCCGGGTGCAAAGGGTGGCAGAATATTTGCATCAGGCTGCTGTTTGTGTGGTGCCCATGCGGATTGGTTTTGGAATTAAAAATAAAACTTTGGAGGCGATGGCTGCGGGAACCCCCGTGGTTGCGAGCGATCGAGGTTTGGAGGGTTTAGCCGTCGATGGCGGCCCACAACCCATCAGGGCCTTGCGGGCGAACGAAGTTCAGGAGTATGTTGAGGCGATTACCAGTTTGTTTGAAAATCACCAGCTAAGACTGTCTCTGTCTCTGAGGGCGCGATCGCTCGTTGAAACCGAATACACCTGGGATATCATAGGTCGGCAGTACGATCGACTATTGCAATTTTAAACTCTAAATTCTAAATTATAAATTCTAAAAATTGGACGATGGAACACAAAATAAACCCCTCAAAAAATCGAGCCAAACCCCCAGAAAACCCCAAAGTTGCTCCTCCTCCAACCAGACGCCGCCGCCAAACCCGACGCCCCAAAAAACTTCAAGAGTCCCAAATTCCTCTCTCTGCTTCCCCAACTCCCGCCAGATATCCCTGGAAAAGACTGGTAGCCAATTTGACAGCCCTGGGCGTCTTGTGCGGCTGCGCAGCTTTGATGGGAGGCGGCGCTTGGCTGAGTTACCAGCTAATCGTCGATCCCAACGGTAACAGGTTGGTCTCTCAGTTTGTACCTGGATGGTCGCGCTTACCTACAGGTAGCAGAGATTCAATCCAAACTATGGATCAAATCAAAGCCAGCATCCGCAAATTGGGATTTATCACCGGAGAACCCCTGCCGCTGACCGTTGATAAATCTGGCGATAATCCTCTTCCCGATTTG
>JAYUGZ010000098.1:0-2370 GCA_043767465.1 Cyanobacteriota bacterium | reverse complement strand
CCCCCTCGAACATAACAGACAATCTAGGCGCTACAGCTTACTCCCATCTTTGACGCCAAGAGATTTATCTGATAAAGTTATAGCCAATATCAACGTTTTTTAATCTAATTACCAAAAATCCAGGACAGTGCCGAGTTTGTACGATCGCCAAATATAGCGCCTGTACTCACATTACCCGCGATCGCACTTTGAAAACTGAGCGGGCGGGCAGCCTGTAACAATTGTATCTATGGAAATCCCCTTTAACATCACCCTGTTGATGGTCATGACCGTCACCTGTGGTATCAGCGCTCAAGTTCTGGCCGCTTATCTGAAAGTTCCGGCGATCGTATTTTTGCTGCTATTCGGCATTTTAGCAGGCCCGGATTGCTTGGGAATACTGCACCCCAATCTGTTGGGAAGCGGTTTGGAAGTTATGGTATCCCTTTCTGTCGCGTTAATTCTGTTTGAAGGCGGCTTGAATTTGGAATTGCGAGATTTAGGCAAAGTTTCCGGTAGCATCCGCAATTTAGTCACTTTCGGCACTTTAATTACGCTCATTGGCGGCGGAATGGCCGCCCACTGGTTGGGAGAATTCCCCTGGCCGATCGCATTCTTGTATGCTTCTCTAGTAGTCGTCACCGGCCCGACAGTCATCGGCCCGTTACTCAAACAAGTATCCGTGGACAAACAAGTCGCCGCTTTGCTAGAAGCTGAAGGAGTTTTAATCGATCCTGTCGGGGCAATTCTGGCAGTATTGGTACTCAATATTGTTTTAAATGGCAATACTGACTTGCTAGTTCTGTTCGGAGATTTAATCGTGCGGCTAGGAGTCGGCGCAGTTGTCGGAGTTGTGGGAGGCTGGCTGCTGGGATTCATTCTCAAGCGATCGAACTTTCTCTCAGAAGACCTCAAAAATTTAGTAGTATTAGCTGGTTTGTGGGGATTGTTCGGCTTAGCAGAAGAACTCCGCAGCGAATCGGGACTAATGGCAACAGTCCTCTCCGGCATCGTCCTCAGAGCCGCTGCTGTCCCGGAAGAAAGGCTGCTGAGGAGGTTTAAAGGTCAACTTACAGTCCTGGCTATTTCCGTGCTGTTCGTGCTGCTGGCAGCCGATTTATCCCTCGCTAGTGTAGTCGCCCTCGGTTGGGGAAGTTTGTGGACAGTTTTAGCATTAATGTGGGTAGTGCGGCCGATCAATGTGTGGCTGTGCACTTGGAATAGCGGGCTGAATTGGCGACAAAAATTGTTTGCTTGCTGGGTGGCGCCGAGGGGAATCGTCTCAGCGTCGATCGCATCTTTATTTGCAATTTTGCTTACCCAGCGCGGCATCAACGGCGGCGACTCAATTAAAGCCTTAGTTTTCCTGACAATTATCATGACAGTTTTCGTCCAAGGGTTAACAGCCGGACGGATAGCTCAACTTTTAGGAATAACCTCAAAATCTGCAACCGGTGCAGCAATTGTCGGCTCAAATCCTTTAAGCAGATTAATTGCTCGCTTATTTCAAGAACGCGGAGAATCTGTGGCAATTATTGACACCAACCCCGAAGCTTGCGCGCAAGCAGAAAGAGAAGGTTTGCGAGTGTTTTTGAGCAGTGCTCTGGATCATAGTGTTTTAGAAGAAGCCGGACTTGAGTCGATGGGAACTTTTTTGGCAATGACTAACAACGGCGAGGTAAACTTAGTATTAGCTCAACGAGCAGCCGAAGAGTTTTCGCCGCCGAGGGTTTTGGCATTATTTCCCAAAGATCCGCAAGCAAATGCGCCTGCAAATAATAGTAAAATTAATCAAGCCTTTGTCTCCGATTTGTCGCTGAAGGATTGGAACGAATATTTGACCGACGGCGAAGTAAAATTGGGGGAAACCGAGTTAAAAATCGAGGGATTGCAGTTTCAGATTGCTCACTTGCAAGCTTTGGTGCAAGCCGGGGAGTTGGCGCCGCTGCTGCTGGAAAGACAGGGATATTTACAAGTCGTGTCGGCGACGGAAATTTGGCAAGCGGGCGATCGCATTATCTATTTACTTTACGATCCTACACCGAAATTGTTAAAAAGATTGTCCGGTTCGTTTCAGTCTCGCTTGACTTTGGAAAAGCATCAGTTAGTTGAAGAAGTGCCGATTCCCGATCCGGTTTTAGAGCAGGTTTTGGAGGTAGCTATAATCGAGAAGGAAGCAGAAGTTTTGCTACCGCCCGTTTCACGTTAGGCATCAATCGGAATGATTTAACCGCAGAGGACGCAGAGAACGCAGAGGGAGACAAGAGAGAGATGAATAATTCCGATGAAGAGCGAATTTGATATAAGTCCTGAAAAACTTACTCAGCCTCCCCAATTAAAGTAAATGCCGCCCAATTTCGCGGCTGGGGATGAGTTTTCATCGTGGTTAAC
>JAYUGZ010000097.1:0-2373 GCA_043767465.1 Cyanobacteriota bacterium | reverse complement strand
TTATCACGCCTCATCCGGGCGAATTCAAGCGTTTGTTTCCCGAATTAGCCGACGCAATGGGCGAGGATCGAATTGCCGCCACTCAAGCAGCGGCGCAGCTTTGCGGTGCAGTGGTATTGCTTAAAGGAGCTAAAGTTTGCATAAGTTGGCAGGATCGGGGCGATTCCCTAGGGGATAGCTACGCCGCGCGTACCATCACCTATATCAATCCAGAAAGCACCCCAGCCCTCGCCAGAGGTGGCAGCGGCGATGTTCTGACGGGTTTGTTGGGGGGACTATTGGCAACTGCGGGCGATCGGCATCCAGCCCCCGAATCAGTTGCAGCAACAGCAGTTTGGTGGCACGCTCAAGCCGGAATCGTGGCAGCCAAAGAGCGGACAGAATTGGGAGTAGATGCCTTTACTTTGACACAGTATTTAATTCCTATAGCCTTTCGAGCGAAACATGAGGTATGACTGGGCTCCGTGGCCTCCGTGGGCTCCGTGGCCTCCGTGGGCTATGGGCTTACGGGCTATCCTCACCACGCTTGAGAACCGCTATACATTGCGAGAATTACAGTGAGTGCGGGTAGTCCCGCTCGCTGCGATGAGTTGCGCTTAGCAAGCACCTTTGTATTTTGTAAGTGTGCACCGCGCGAATCAGTTAATAGTTAAAACTTTGCTAACTCAAACGAGTGACACTCAAATGAGTGACACTCAAAAAAGCGACTGTGCAACCATAAATCCCACCAGTTATACCTGAAATATCAAACACCAAAACTTAAATCTGGAAAGGAATCACATTATGTTCACCGAAGAAAAAAGCATGAACAATGAAACTATGGCTCTGGCCGCCGATACCACTGCTCAATCAAATTTTGCAGTTGGTCTGACGACTGGACTCAACAAACCCACTTTACAAATCGGTTCCACAGGTCAAGCTGTTAAAGAACTAGAAACTCTCCTAGCTTATTGGGGATATTATTTCGGCCCGATTGACGGCATCTTCGGTGTCCAAGTTCAAAACGCCGTCAAAGCCTATCAACACCGCGTCTTTTTAATTGAAGATGGGATTGTCGGTTCCCTGACTTGGCAAGCACTGTACTCTGGTGCACCTGTGAATATGCCGACTCTGATGAATGGCAGTTCTGGTAATGCTGTGAAAATTGTTCAAAATGTCTTGAAATTGAATGGCTACTATTTCGGTTTTGTTGACGGATTTTTTGGGACGATGACAGATGTAGCAGTGCGCCATTTCCAAATCAGCAAGGGTTTACAGCAAGATGGAATTGTGGGCTACAGAACTTGGCACGCCCTCAGCAAGTTACCCCACTAATCACCGCTGGCATTCCTAGGAATTACGCTCTAACTATAAATGTAGGGTGCGCCACAAGCACCTTACACGCTTGTAGCTCCTAGGGTGCGCACCCCGCTCCTAACCTGCTTTCGGGTGCGCACCGAACAGCTAACCCGTTAACAGTTAACATTTCGCTAACTCAAATGAGTGACACTCAAATGAGTGACACTCAAAAAAGTGACTGTGCAGTCACAAATCTCACCAGTTATACCTGAAATATCAAACACCACAACTTAAATCTGGAAAGGAATCACATTATGTTCACCGAAGAAAGAACCGCGAACAATGAAACTGTGGCTGTCGTCGCCGATACTGCTCCTCAATCAACTCTTGCAGTTGCTTCAACCACTAAACTGAACAAACCCACTTTACAAATGGGTTCCACAGGTCAAGCTGTCAAGGAACTACAACAGCTTCTCTATCATTGGGGATATTATTCTGGGCCTTTCGACGGTAATTTCACCATCCAAGTTAAAAACGCCGTCATAGCCTATCAACACCGCGTCTTTTTACCGGAAGATGGGATTGTCGGTTCTATAACTTGGCAAGCACTGTACTCTGGTGCACCCGTAAATATGCCTATCTTGATGAATGGCAGTTCTGGTAATGCTGTAAAAACTGTTCAGAATGTCCTGAAAATCAATGGATACTATTTCGGTTTTATTGACGGATTCTTCGGGACGATGACAGATGTAGCAGTGCGCCATTTCCAACTCAGCAAGAATTTACCCCAAGATGGAATTGTCGGCGCTAAAACTTGGTACGGGTTCAGCAAGTTGCCGCACTAATGACGGGTTGGATTCACTTTTAGTCGATCGCCCAAAATCGGTAAGTCATACCATTTTAGATTTAAGATTGAAAAATTGGGAATGACTTACTCGATCGGGGCTTGGAATACAGGCCTAGACTTGTATTCTTTTTTAAATTAGTATCAAAAGTTCACTAGGGCGTCGGTTCAGTATGCGGCCTTGACAAAACAAACTGGAAATGATAAGTGAATTGAGAAGCCTGTTGAATTCTCACAATCAGAAAGAAAAA
>JAYUGZ010000096.1:0-5940 GCA_043767465.1 Cyanobacteriota bacterium | reverse complement strand
GTGGCGATTTATTGGTACGGTGTTTTACCTCGACCGGTACGGCTGCCGTTTCCAGCGGTGCAGGATTTGTTTGCTTACGACTTTTATATCGATCGAGTTTACCGCTTAACCGTCGTTTTGGCCGTGGCTTCTATTGCGAAACTCAGCGCTTGGACTGACAAGTATGTAGTAGATGGGGTAGTAAATTTGTTCGGTTTTGCCACAATTTTCAGTGGCGAAGGTTTGAAGTACAGTGGCACAGGTCAATCGCAGTTTTATGTATTGACAATTGCTGCGGGGGTTGCGGGGTTACTGGGGCTGATTATTTGGCAGTTTTAAACCGCAGATGTCGGCAGATGAACACAGATGAACGCAGATGATTTTATTCTGGGTTTGTCTGCTGGTTTATTTAAGGTTATTCAAACTCGATCGGCCACAATTCTGCAACCGGAACTTCCCAACCGGGTAAAAGTTCGGGAATTGAGATCGTGTCGCCGTCTCTCAATACAACTGGCTCGGCTGTCGGAGTGTAAATTGTTACTGTGCGATCGTCCGGGTCGATTAATATTCCTACTTTTGCTCCGAGTTCGATGAATGAGAGGAGTTTTTCTCGCTCTTGTTTGAGGCGATCGGACTGAGATTTGATTTCTACAACTAAGTCGGGAACGAGTTCGGCAAAATACCTTTTACTTTGTTTGAGGCGCGAGGCTACCACAAAAGAAACATCGGGAACTCTCAGATCGGAATTGGGGAGGATAAACCCGTCGCTAGACTCAAACACTCGTCCGAGTTTGCGGGGTTTGACCCAGTTACGCAAAAGACTGCCAAACTCAAGTCCAATTTCGCTCGAAACAATGTCTGATCCGCCCATAATGATAATCTTCCCGTCTACGAGTTCTAATTGGTAGTCTAGATGTGCTTCAGAGAGTATAACTTGCACCTGTTCTAAGTCGGCAACTGTTAGGCGGGTGGAAGGAATTGCCGATGGAATTTGCAAATCTTCCTGGTCTGTGAGACTTTCTGTAAGACTTGAGGTCATGGGACGGTTCCAAATACATCTGAAGCTATGTTAACAAAAAAAAAGAGCCGATCGCTTTTATATTTAGTTGCTTTGCGTTAACCTTAAATATAGTTTAAAAATCTGTAGTAAAGGAAAGTTTTAATTGATGCTCAGTGCTTTAATCTGGATACCAATGTTGGCCGCCGCCCTAATTGGGTTTTGGCCCGGTGCGATCAGTTCTAAAATAGTTCGGAATGGGGCGATCGCGATTGCGGGCGTAACTTTTATTCAATCGGTGATTTTGGCAGCTCAGTTTGATGCCAGTACCAGTCAGTTGCAGTTTTCGGAATTTGTTCCTTGGATAGATGCTTTGGGATTGAATTACAATCTCGGCGTTGATGGTTTGTCTCTGCCTTTGGTAATTTTGAATACTCTGCTGACAGGAGTAGCTATCTACGCGACGGATGAGGCGATCCGCAGACCTCGACTTTATTATTCTTTGATGCTGTTAATTACTGGCGGCGTCACTGGAGCTTTTTTATCTCAAAATCTGCTGCTATTCTTCCTATTTTTCGAGGTAGAATTGATTCCGCTTTACCTGTTAATTGCGATTTGGGGAGGCGAGCGCCGAGGCTATGCTGCTACTAAGTTTTTAATCTATACTGCATTTTCGGGAATAGTATTGCTGGCTGCTTTCTTGGGTGTAGTTTGGCTCAGCGGTGCTTCTAGTTTTGATATGGTTGGTGCAGCCGGTGCATCGCATTTGGAAGGAGGCTCGCCATTACCTTTAGTAAGACAAATTGTGTTGCTGGCAGGGATATTGTTGGCCTTTGGAATTAAGATTCCATTAGTGCCTTTTCATACTTGGCTGCCGGATGCTCACGTAGAAGCTTCGACTCCGGTTTCGGTGCTGCTGGCGGGGGTGCTTTTGAAGCTGGGAACTTACGGGATGCTACGCTTTGGTTTGGGTTTGTTTCCCGATGCGTGGGCGGTGGCGGCGCCTTGGTTGGCGAGTTGGGCGGTAGTGAGTGTGCTTTACGGGGCTAGTTGCGCGATCGCCCAAAAAGATATGAAAAAAATTGTAGCTTATAGTTCGATCGCTCACATGGGTTACATTTTGTTAGCCAGCGCCGCCGCGACTCCGATTAGTATGCTGGGAACTGTTTTGCAAATGATCAGCCACGGTTTAATCTCGGCGCTGCTATTTTTGAGTGTCGGCATTGTTTACAAAAAATCCGGCAGTCGCAACATCGATGTACTCAAAGGTTTGTTCAATCCCGATCGCGGTTTGCCGGTAATTGGCAGTTTAATGATTGTCGGTGTCATGGCGAGTGCCGGCATTCCCGGGTTGTCGGGATTTATTGCTGAATTTTTGATATTTAGGGGCAGTTTACCAGTGTTTCCCGTGCAAACTTTGCTCTGCATGATCGGCACTGGTTTGACTTCAGTCTACTTTTTAATTATGGTCAACCGCGCGTTTTTCGGCCGCCTTTCCGATTTGGTGGTGAATTTGCCGCAAGTCCGCTGGGGCGATCGCATTCCTTCGCTGGTTTTAGCAGTAATTATCGCCATCATGGGAATACAGCCGGGAGTTTTAATTGGCTTGAGCGAGAAAACTGCGATCGGCCTAGTATCGGCTGTGCCCGCACAAGTTCAACAACTTGCTCAAAACTTGGAGTGAAATCTTTCATAAGTTTGTAGTGAGGACTTTAGTCCTTATAAACCAATACGGTTCACTTAACATTTTTTGTCATTGCGAGCTATACGCGCGGCAATCCCAGAGACTATGACACTTCTGGGTTAAGTCAGATGCGCGTCGAGTCATCATCTTCTTAAGTGAACAGTATTGCCTTATAAACTTCTGAGGACTAAAGTCTTTACTACAAACATTTGTCTGAATTCAGATTTTCTAGGTAATAAAATAGTTATTCAATTAAGGTTGAAATCCAATGACAAGTACCGTATTAAAACCGTCTTCCCATCCTCTAGCCGCCTACATTGACATCTTGGAATCAGGCAAAGCTTTGCTTCCAGAATCTGCTGAAAATGTAGTAGAAGTTGTCGGCGTTCTCAAAAGTTACGCTATAGTTCTCGATGCCTATTCCCGCAATCTAAACTACATCGCTGAAGAACAATTTTTAGTGCTGTTTCCATTTTTTAAATATTTCAACGGAGAAGTCACGCTGCCGAAATTGCTGCGCCATTTGTCCCATGACCGGATTAATTTTGAGTATGCTGAGTATTGCATGAGAACCATGCTTTGGCACGGCGGCGGCGGTTTGGACAGTTATTTGGATTCCCCGGAATTTAGCAGTTTGGCCCAAAAGGCGATCGCAGCTAAATTGAAAGGCGATTTTATGATGCAGGGACTCCACAAAATATTTCCGGAGTTTTTGCCGGAACAAGTGCGGATGTTGGCTTATTACACGGGTTTGGGGCAGTTTTGGCGGGTAATGAGCGATTTGTTTATCGATTTGTCCGATCGCTACGAAGCCGGGACAATTAAGTCGATCGCAGATATAGTAGATTTCATCTTAGCCGGTTTGGTGGGCGCCGCCAGTCTACCAATCACCTACAGCGTCAAGATTAGCGGTCAAGTCTACGATATCATTCCGGCGGCGGCGGGCTTGACATTTTTAGCAGATGTAGCAGTGCCTTATGTAGAGTCAATTTTCTTTCGTGGAACAGCATTTTTTGGAGTAGTTTCCTACAACGCCCAAGCGCATCAAATCCCCGAAAACCAGGGAGAATTTAACTATGGGGCTTTATTTGCCGATCCTTTGCCCATAGGAGGTGCAGGGATTCCACCAACTCAATTGATGCAAGATATGCGGCATTTTCTGCCAGATTATTTGCACGAAATTTACCGTACTAACTGTCGCGGCGAAGATGATGTGCGAGTCCAAATTTGCCAAAGCTTTCAGAAGTCGATGTTTTGCGTGACGACAGCGACTATTTTCGGTCTAGCACCTCATCCCATGAATACCTCCGATCCTGAGGAGAAAAAGGCTAATCGGGCTTATTTGGAAGGTTGGATGGATCGATTTGGGAGTTCTCGATTAGATTGGGCAAATCAGCCAACTATCAGGGCTTGTCAGTTGTTCCCGGAACGTTAGTCATGAGTCATGAGTCATGAGTCATGAGTCATTTGTTGTTTGATAATAACGAGTAACTAATGACTCATGACTAATTTCAAATTCCCAAAGCATCTAGATTCGGACGAGAAGACTTAGGCCGTGAGAATCAGTTCCGCAAGTTCCCAGCAAACCATAAGTTTCTGCTAAATCTTTGACTAAAGCAGTTTGTTTGGGACTCGGTTTCCAAGGATTGGGATTAGTATAAGCATAGTAAGTTTCTACGCCGTCAATGCCGAGACAGGCTGCTTCTGGGATGAGTTGATCTGCGGTCGATCGATAGCGGCAAGGATGTGCTAGAACTGCTAAACCTCCTGCTTCCTTAATCGCTTCAATTACCCTGGCTGCTGCATAATAAGCGCTACCTTCAGTAGCTTTACCTCGCAAGTAAGGTTTGAGGCTGGAATGTTCTGGATCAAAGGCGTAAGCGAGAATGTGTACATCATTGTTGAGCAATTCCGCATTAATTTCAGCGCCCGTCCAAAGACTTGGTGCTGCGATGTTGCTGTCGGAATGGTTTAATTTCCAATTATCCAGCCAAACTTGAGCTTGAATGTAGCCTTTGGCGCTGTGGTGGTCGGTGATAGCAAAGCCTTTGAGGCCTCCGGCTATGGCTTGTTCCATCAATTTCTCAGGCTGCAATCGCCCGTCGGAGTAGACTGTGTGCATATGAAAGTTATAGGAACCCGGACAGCTATCGGCATCAATTGTCTGCAAGACTTGTTTGAGTGCCAAGATATTCTGGGCTTCTGGTTTGAGGCTAGAACTTGTTGAGGGAGCGAGATTGACCGCCATAAGCATTATTATAAAAAGAGTAGCTTTGTTTAATATATCTAATTTATTTAAAATTTGCGGGCTTTTAAATTTGCGATCGGGTAAGGGGGGTTTGACCTTGATGGCTGACAGATTTTGTGGCAAAATCACGAATAAATGAGGATACAGCAGCAATAAATTAGGACAAAGTAGGCGGGCGGGGTGGGTTTATCAAGTTCCGGCTGAGGAAATCAAAAATATTGGTGAACCGACCCCTAGGAACTCTCAAATTATCTAGCAACCGCCCTGACGGTTAGGACATTCTTCATAACCCAAACATCAACGGTCGATTGCAAATCCCTGATGATTAGACTTGAATTGCCTAAATATTTAATTGATCCAAAAACCGCAGAATCAAGACTAATAAGCGCAGATAATTTGAGAATGAATGCAAGATATCAACCAATGACTAATGACCAATGACTCATGACTTTTTATCTATCAATTCAATCGCACTTTAAACCTGCGGCTGCGGCTGTCGGAAATTCGATCGGCACAAACG
Organism: Cyanobacteriota bacterium; assembly: GCA_043767465.1. Taxonomy (GTDB): domain Bacteria; phylum Cyanobacteriota; class Cyanobacteriia; order Cyanobacteriales; family Microcoleaceae; genus Microcoleus. The sequence goes on along the minus strand of JAYUGZ010000096.1, from coordinate 512 downwards.
TAACACCAAATTGTTCTTTAGCACACGGAACAATATGCGCCACTCGTTTCGGAGGGTTTTTCCGATTTCCAGTCGTCGAGTCAAACTCAATTATACCCGTGGCTCCGTCGGCTTTAAAGCCTGGAGACGCTAAGGTTGTTTGCATTCGTTCACGGCTGGGTTCCGGCTGCATTTCTAGGGCTTTAATCAGTGTCTTGGCTGCATCGTAGGTTAAAGCCGATCGAGTATTAACTGGGCCTCCCCACAATTTTTCAGCGTTGACCGGAAACTTTTGGTCAAAACTGATTGTCGGATGCCAAAACACGGATATGCCGAGTTTGTCAACGGACTTTAGCTGTTTTGCTACTTCTAGCATTCTCGGCTCGTACAGCGTCCAGGGCCCCACAATCCAATTGCGATCGTTGTTAGCTTTAATCATTTCTAGCGCATTTTCTACAGCCTTAGTAACTTGACCGTCGGGAAAGACAGCTATGGCTGTTTTTCCGGCTTTCTCAACTTCTTTGATTGCTGCT
>JAYUGZ010000095.1:0-15088 GCA_043767465.1 Cyanobacteriota bacterium | reverse complement strand
GTTTGCCGTCCACTGGTTTGGTGAGGTAGTCCGAAGCGCCCAATGCAAAGCCGAGGCTTTTGTTGCCCACAAAGGATAGCAGGATTACCGGAATTTCGGCAAGATCGGGATCTGCCTTTAGGGCCGAAAGCACCGCCCAGCCGTCCATTCCCGGCATGATCACGTCGAGGGTAATGGCGTCCGGGCGCAGTTGCTTCGCGAGCCTGAGGGCTTGCTCGCCGCCGGCGGCGACTTCTATGTGCAGTCCTTGGCGAGCCAGGGCGCGCTGGATCAAATCTCGGGAAATCGGGTCGTCGTCTACTACCAGCACCGTACCAACACCGGGGGCGCTCGGAGCGCTAGTGCTGTCGCGGACTTTGTTGGGGATTTCCGGCTGTTTGATGGCGCTGGGCAAGAGTACGGTGAAAGTGGTACCTGCGCCTAAGGCGCTGCTGGCCTCAATGCTGCCGCCCATCATCTGACAGAAGCGCTGGCTGATAGCTAGTCCCAAACCGGTGCCGCCGTACTTCTTAGTAGTCGAGGCGTCTGCTTGGGTGAAAGGTTGGAAAACTCGCTGCAATTGGTCTTGTGTCATGCCGATGCCGGTGTCGGTGACGCGGAAACTTAAAAATTCGGAGTTGGAAATTAAAATTTGGGAAGATTCCTCTTGATTTTTCATTCTTAATTGTTCATTTTTAATTTTTTCTACTCCGATCGCAATTTTCCCGTTTTTGGTGAACTTGGCAGCGTTGCTGAGCAAGTTAAGCAACACTTGCCGGACTTTGGTCATGTCGGCGTGCATGGTGTTGAGGTTGTCTGGACAGTAAACTTCTACAGTGTTGCTGTTTTTCTCGATCAGCGGCCTGGCCGTCGCGACAGCACTTTCAATTAAGGCATGGATATCGAAAGTTTCTAAGTAGAGATCCATTCGGCCTGCTTCAATTTTAGATATATCGAGGATGTCGTCGATCAGGGACAGCAGGTGTTTGCCTGCGGTGCGGATTTTTTCGAGGTCGGGGACTGATTCGCAACTGCCCAATTCTTCGGCTTCTTCTTTGAGCATTTCGCTGTAGCCGATGATGGCATTCAGGGGTGTGCGCAGCTCGTGGCTCATGTTGGCGAGAAATGTGCTTTTTGCCCGGTTGGCTGATTCTGCTGCTTCTAGGGCCGACTGCATGGCGGATTCTGATTGTTTGCGATCGGTAATGTCGATGACTGTACCTTCGTAGTACATAACGCTGCCATTTTCGTCGCAGATGCTGCGGGCGTTTTCCGAAATCCAGATTTTGCTACCGTCTCGGCGGTATATTTGGGATTCAAATTTTAATATTTGGCGGCGTGTGTCCAATTGGGCGACAAATTCGGCGCGTCGATCGGGATCAACGTAAAGTTGGTGGTTGATGTTTGGGAGTTCGGCGAGAAGAATGGCGACTGTTTCGTAGCCGTAAATCCCGGCTAGTGCGGGGTTGGCGCTGAGGAAGCGCCCCTCTGGGGTGGTTTGGAATATGCCTTCGACTGCGTTTTCAAAGATGCTGTGGTAGCTTGATTTCTCTTGCTGCAAGGCTGTTTCTGCGCGCTGGCGTTCTAGGGTATTGGCGAGGATTTCTCCTACCTTTTTTAGAGGAGTGGATATTTCGGCATATCGGTCGCCTGCGGCTCTGCAACTGTCGAATCCCAGAAATCCTACTAGGTTTTTACTGCTGCAAATTAGGGGAATAATTATCAGCGATCGCAGATTTTTTTGAGGTTTTTTTAATTCTGTTTTTGGGGAATTTGCGATCGGATCTGTTGAGTCGGTTGCTGTTTGGGATGGGGAATCTGTCAGGAATTCTGCTGGATTTTTGCCTGTCAAACTGGCAATTTCTGCCAATTCTGAGGGCGGTAGTTCGGCGATTTCTCTGATGTGCAGGCATTCGGCGCGATCGAGCTTTTGTGCAATCCCAGGAATTTGGGCGATGTCTATTTGTTTGTCGGTGCTGTCTGTTATTGACTCCGTGCCATCGGCGCACCATTCGTAGGTTTTGTCGGCGCGGGTTTTGTCTGGAGATAACAGGTAGATGTAACTGCGGTCAAAGTCGTTGAAGGTGGCGATTGCTTCGAGAGTGCGATCGATGCCTTGGTCTGTTTCCGAGCTCGGCAGGCCGATCAAATCGGTTGACAAACTGACAATCAACTGTTCCAATTCTACTTGATACTGCAAAGATTGTGCTACTTTTTGGCGTTCGGTAACGTCTCGAAATATCCATACTCTGCCACAAGTTGTCGCTCCGACTTTTAAAGGCAATGAATTTAATTTTATAATTTTTCCGTCTTTAAATTCTAATAACTCGCTGATTTGAGTCTGTGGATTTGCCCAGACTTCGATCGCATTTTCCAGAAATGGTTGGGGGTCTTTTAATTGTGACTTGGCGAACAGGAATCTTGTTTCGATGGTTTTTTTGACCAGACCTGCGGTCGATCGGCTCAACTTTCCTGGGCTCGCGGACAAACCCCACATCTCGACAAATTTTCGATTATAATTGCATACATTGCCGTTGTTGTCAACTGCGACAATTCCAGTATCTGTAGATTCTAGAACTGCTTGCAGCATCTGGGTCGATCGCTGGTGTTCTCTAGTTTCAAAAAATACCAAGACTGATATTTCGCTGCTTTCAACTGCGGGATTGAAAAAATAGGAAACTGGTAAAATTTTGCCGTCGCGGCACAGAAACTCGCCGTCCCACTTGCTGCAAGGTTGACGGGAGGCGATCGCCTCTGGTAAACCTAGTGTAGGTGCGATCGGCACATCGTAGGGAGCTGTCAAAACTTGGGATTTCTTGCCTGGTTTTTGCTGGCGATAGATGCGCTCTAACAGTGAAACGCCTGCAAGTTCCGACTCTCGCCACCCCAGCAAGCGTTCGGCCTCTGGATTCACCGAGATCGCACACCCCTTGGCATCAAGGATACACAATCCCGCCCCCAAACTGTTGATAGTCGCCCGCAGCCGATCGAATTCTGAAGCTGTTGGAGATTCTGGAGAGGGCTGGGGCGAGGCAAAATCCTGCCGCAGCGGTTCCTGCTGGCTCCGGGCGCCGTCGTAGGTACAGCTTACCTGCTCTAACAATAACTGCCACTGCTCGGCAGTGGGAGGAGTGGAGGCGCCGGCTAAACCGAGCTGTTGGAGTTGGCGCTGGAGGTGGGGATGCATAATTTCTGGCGCTTTGTAGGCAACTTTCTAGAGTATATCTTTTTAATTAATAGTATTTATACGCAGCTTACACTTAATGGAAAGGTACGCGATCGAACTCGATCGCGGATTTTATCGAGAAAGCGAGCGATGTCTCTCTCTCAATCTTTCTAACTGCACTTATTATATTTACCCTCAAAACTTTTTGCATTGTCAACAAATCCATGCTCTGACTGTTTGCCGCACACTCAAAAATGGTATCATCTTATCAATTGAACTTACGCACAAAAATTCGGCTTCAGTGAAAAATCGCTTTTTTGATGGCTCGATTTATGCGAATCAACGGGGTTTTTGGAGCTGCAAGCGCGGAGCGTCCTTGCCCAATTAGAGGACTGGTGGAGCGCCATTTCGGGAACCCGAGAGTTGATTGAGTTCGCCCGAGCGATCGCGTGCAGGAGAGAGTACCTGCTTGATTATCACCGATCTGTCGCTGTCTCGGGCGATCGCGATCGCACTTTTTGTTAAAATTAATTACACGAATTTTCCAGCTAGGAACCAGGCAATCAGAATCAGGTCGTCTCCGGTAAAACAACCTATTTTTAGGATATCTGTTCCTACTCCCTTCCTGGTAGAAGATTATCTAATTATTGTAAATATCATAGGATAGCAATTCTGGTGTAAAAGTGCGATAGGCTGGGGGAAAAGGTAATCGGGAAAAAGGTAATTGCTCGCCCGCGTACCTCACGAAAATTGAGAACAGCTAGATGTTAGAGAAATGCGCGACTGAAATTTTTTAGCGTGGTTGGGCGGGTGAGAGCGATTAACCATAACTGTCAAAAATCTCTATTTCTCAGACTTTTCGGCGAAGATCGAAGTTTCGTTGAGAATAGCTGGAAGCCGAATTGTAAAAGTAGAACCTTTCTCCAACTCGCTGAATGCGGCAATGTCTCCGCCCATCATTTCGGAGAATTTCTTAGTAATTGTCAGCCCCAAACCAGTGCCACCGTACTTCTTAGTAGTTGAGGAATCGGCTTGGGTGAAAGGATCGAAGATTCTGGCTAACTGTTCGGAACTCATGCCAATGCCGTTATCTTTGACTGTAAAAACAATCCAATCTTGAGAGGAAGATAAGGAAGAGGAGCTATTTTCAGATGGGCTAACTCCTCTATAGGCTCCAAGTTTTTTGCGTTTCTGGGCAGTCTCGGCGGGGGTTTCGGCGCAGCGGGTAATGGCGAAAGTAATCGCGCCCGAGGAGGTAAACTTGGAGGCGTTGCTGAGCAGGTTGAGCAGGGATTGGCGGAGTTTAGTCAAATCGGTCTGCATCGAGCCAATATCCTCAGGGCATTGTATTTCTAAGATATTGCTATTTTTGTCTGCCATCGGTGCGATTGTGGCGACTACTTGCTCGACCAAATTTAAAATGGTGAAGGTTTCGATGTGCAAGTCGATGCGGCCGGCTTCTATTTTAGAGAAGTCGAGAATATCTTTAATTAGCGCTAGCAAGTGCTGGCCTGCTGTGTTAATTTTTTGTAGGTCGTCGATGAATTCATCGGCACCGATGTCTCGGGCGTCTTCTTGCAGGATCTCGCTGTAGCCGATGATGGCGTTGAGGGGGGTTCTGAGTTCGTGACTCATGTTGGCGAGAAAGATGCTTTTCGATCGATTTGCAGATTCGGCGGCTAAGGCGGCGCGGCGGAATTCTTCGGAACGCAAGCGCTCGGTGATGTCGCTGGTCATGATTAACACGCACTGAGTGCTGCCGAGGTCGATGAGTTCCCCTGACAGCAGCCAGTCGCGTATGTCGCCTGTTTTGGTGCGAATTTTGATTTCTTGGTTGCCGATCGAATTTTGGGCTTCCAACATCTGGGCGAGCCGCCGCCCGTCTTCTGAGTTGACCCACATTTCTAAATCGTTGGGGGTGCGGCCAATAAATTCGTGTCGCAACCAGCCTAAGGAGCGTAAAAAGCTGTCGTTGGCATCGAGGAAGCGTGCGTCTGTGAGCGTGCAGATGCCGATTCCGACTGGGGAGGCGTGAAATGCTTTGGAAAATCTTTCTTCCGAAGCGCGCAGGGCTGCTTCGGCGCGCTTTCTGTCTGTGATGTCTTGAACAGTGCTGCTGATGTAGAGGGAGTTGACGGCGGCTTGTTCGCAGACTGTGCGCTGGCTGCCGTCGGGGAGTACGAGCCTGTAGTCGATAATGTAGGGCTGTTGCTGAAATAAAGCGGCTTCGATCGAGCTTTTGACTAATTCTCTGTCTTCGGGGTGTACGTATTCCAAGAAGGTTTCGAGGCTGGGTTCAAAAGTTCCAGGCCGCTGTCCCAGGATGCGGTAAATTTCCTCTGACCACCGCAATTGCTGCGTGTTGCGGTCTAAGTCCCAGTTGCCTAGCTGGGCGATGCGCTGGGCGTTGGCGAGGCTGGCTTCGCTGGCGCGCAAGGAGGCTTCTGCTTGGTGGCGTTCGGCGACGGTGGCTGCTAAGACTAAGCCGGTGACGGCGATTACCGCGATGAAGGCTTGCAGGGATAAGAGTGCTTGGGGGATGCTGCTGGCGTGTTTGAGAAAGGGGCCGCTGCCCCTGGCGATGCCCCAGATGGCGAAGCCGCAGAGGATGAAGTTGGAGAGGGCTGTGTAGCGCTGGCCGAATCGAAAGGCAGCCCAAACTACTAGGGGAAATGGTAAGTATTCTAGGGGATAGCGGGCGTAGGCCGCGCGGGTGCGGGAGCAAAAAACTAGCCAGCCGACTGCTAGCAGCAGCAACAGCCAAATCCCTCGTTCGAGGAGCTGTTGGTGGCTCTGGGTGCTGATTTTGGGCAATTTTTGCCAGGTCAGCAGCAGCGGGGCGACGAGCAAAATTCCCATAGCGTCTCCCACCCACCAAGTCCCCCAAATTGTGCCAAAATTGCTCCAGCTAGATAAACCGGTCAGGCAGACGATGATGCTGCCGATGGTGGAGTTGATCAGGGTAGAGCCCATGGCTGCTAGTCCGACTATTCCTAAAACGTCTTTGAGCCGATCGAGCCCGGCGCTAAAGTTAATCCTTTGCAGCAGATAAGTTCCCGTCCACGCTTGCAGGGTTCTAGCGCCTGCTGAGATCAATGCCGCGCCGATGTTGGCCGAGGGTGCGCTGATGCTGAACAGGAAGCCTCCGATCGCGATTCCCGGCCACAGTTGCCGCCCGAATAGCAGCAGGGCGACTTGGGCAATTCCTGCTGCGGGCCACATGGGGTAAATTTCTGAACTTAGGGTGAGGGTGGCAATTGCGAATTGGGAAGCCGCATAGTAGATCAGGGCGATCGCCCCTACTGCAAGGAAGTACCGCCAGGAATGTCCTTTGATTGCGTTAAGGAACTTTTTCTGCATTGTCATTTGGGGAAAAGGTGGACGGTTGTTGGGATCTCACTAGGTGGCACGGGACGGAGACACACTAGGGACAATGTTTCTATTAGGTGATGGTAGGTCATGGGTGGAAGCTAGGGGGAGAACCTGTCGATCTCACTTTTTGTGGCGCCCTCAACGGCGCGGTTTTTTTGGGGACTGTGCGATCTAATCTGGGTATAAATTTCGGAAGTATCCCTTTTTTGCCAATATATCTGTGATGGCTAAGCATTCGGTTTGTAATTTTTAGTTTTTTGTTAAAGATTTATTACCATAAAGAATTGGCTTAAAGCCGGAACCCTTGTATGGAGAAATTAAAATCAGACTATTCATTACTCCAATCCTCCGACTTGCAGGTAGAGGTCGCACTCCGAAGTCAACTGTCAACTGAATGAACGAGCAACAGTCGGCGTCTTTGTGTCTCGGGCGATCGCAACTCAATTCACTCTAACATATTGCACTCTGCTCAATAATATAGCAGAAGCAAGAAGGAAGAAGGAAGAAGAAAGAAGGAAGAAGCAATATAATAACTCATGTTTCAGAAATTAATAACGTCCTCACCGTCTGGGCGGTTGCTATACCGAATAAACAGATAAGACCGACGCTCAATTTCAGCTTTTAGGTAAGTTATTGGCAAGAAACCCGGTTTCGGACTAGAAGTACCGATTCGCTGATTTTAACTTGATTTTAAACCAATTAATAGAGAAGTTAAGTATTTCGTCGGATACAGTGAAAGCCGATAATTTGCATCATTTTTTTGCTTATTCTAGATTTCCATTTTATTGTTAAGCTAGAGGAATTCTCAAATTTTGTCAGGTAATTATAGCGGTTCTCAAAAAAGTGAGGTATGCCCGTAAGCCCTATGCCCTATGCCCAGTCATACCTCATGTTTCGCTCGAAAGGCTATATCAGTTATCTTACTAATGACCACTGACCATTGACCACTGACCATTGACAAATCTGTAGCTTACTTGACTGCAATATCTAAGGTTAGTGTCAAACGCTCTTGAGCTTCTTTAAGGGCGTCTTGCGGGTTGCGGCCGAGAAGGGTTGCTTCTATGGCGCGACCGAGGTTTTCTGACAGGCGGGAGTAACCTGAAATAATCGGGCGCGATCGGGCGGAGTTCATTTGTTCTAAAAATACTCGCAAAACAGGGTTTTTTTCCACAAAATTTTGATAAGTTTGGCTCTGTCTCGATTTTAAGTTAATTGGCAAGTAACCTGTTCCTAATGCCCAGGCTGTTTGGAATTCTTCGCCGATCGCATATTCTAAAAATTCTCGGGCTGCTCGCTCTCGTTCTGGCGAGGTTTTCATTAAAAATAGGTTTTCACCCCCAACAACGGCTGCGGGGCGTTTGAGGGCGGGTACAGGCATGACTGCGTAGTCGATCGCACTTTGCTGTAATTGTGCTAGCGTCCACGGCCCGGTGATTTGCATGGCAACTTTGCCGGCGATGAAGTTGTCGAGTTCGTAACCGCGCTCGGGTGCTGACAGTATTGCTGAACCTTCTTTTAACAAGTCACTCCACAATTCTAAGGCGGCGAGAGAACCGGGATTGTCGATGTGAAGTACGGGAGTTTGAGCTGTTTGGGCTGTAAGTTCGCCGCCTGCGCTGAACATGAATGGCAGCCAGGTGAATACTGTCCATTCTCCTTTGCCTAGGGGGAGCACTATGCCGTGTTGATCGGTGCGTCCGTCTCCGTTGGTGTCTCGCGTGAGCGATCGGGCTACTTGCTTTAATTGCTCCCAATTCTGCGGCACTTTTGTGATTCCGGCAGCTTTAAATAAACTGGGACGGTAAAATATTCCCGTGTTGTTGGTGGCTAGGGGAATTGACCAAATGTGTCCGCCGAGTTCCATTGACTCGAAGAGTGACGGGTAGATTTCGGCTTTTCGGGGCGATTTGTCTAGCCATTTTTCTAATGGTTGAATTGCGTTTAGTTCTGCTAGTTTTCCGGCAATTGTGGCAACATTCCACAGTAAATCCGGCGGTGCATTTCCTACTATTGCTGTGAGGATTTTTGGCAATTGTTGGTCGGGCTGACCGATGTAAATTGGTTCTACTTGGATGTTGGGATGTGTTTGGTTGAATTTGTCCGTGAGGGTTTTAAATACGTCGCGATTTGGCGGGGGATTGATGCCGTGCCACAGTGTAATTTTTATTGGTTCGCCAATTTTGGGGGTGTTTTTACAGCCGCTTAATATTAGCAGATTTAATGTGAGAAAAATACAGGCAGCTAGTTTTAGCTGCATTTTAATTGCTTTGGGTAATTTGGATAAAATCATTTTTTACTGGGATTCAGGGAAGCAGATTTTTTTAACCGCAGATGTAGGCAGATGAACACTGATGGACGCGGATAGTTAGAGGTTGGTGAAATGGGCTAAATCTCAAAAATCTGCGGGTAGCTGATTTGTCTCTCCTGCTGAGGTATTTTGCAGCAAAACTGTGAAAGCCTTGCTTCTAGTCTATCTTGCGGTACATCCGATCGCAAGGAATTTCCGTTAAGTGCGATCGATATTTTGCTAAATGATGCACTTCGACGGGCTCGAATGCGGTAATTTTGTTGATAGCCATTGGCTGACTTGTTCGTGATTAATATATTTTTTTGGTGGTGCGGTATCTGCCAATAAGCTGCAACTGGCTGGCGGCAGGATATTCGAGGGTTTTTCCATGTTTCGGGAGATATGATAAAATCGACATGAACAGTAAAATTGGTGAGTCAGATGACAACTTTTAGTGTAGAGCAGTTAGATTTAACTTTGGAAGAATGGATGCAAAATCCTCCTGACGGGACGGAGTGGGCGGACGGTAAAGTTATAGTCAAACATCCTGTAGAATTTGTCAATGGAGAAGTAGTGGGGAAACCGGGAATGACTGCAAAGACTCGCCGCATTCAAGCTAGATTGGTACGATATTGGGGCATTTACATGGACTCAAGCGCCCAAGGGGGTGAGGTTTATGTGGAAGTAACTTGTCAAACTCTGAAAAAAGGACGGATACCAGATGTATCTTATATTACTCCTGAACTGTTGGCGCAAGTTGGAGAGTTTTCGGTTTTGCCACAGAGTTTTCCGCTGGTAGCTGAGATTGTTTCACCTAGCGATTTTGCTGATGATGTTTTTGCGAAGGCGCAGGAGTATTTAGAGTCGGGATGTCTGGAAGTTTGGCTGCTATTTCCGAAGAGTAGTTGGGTGTTAGTAATTACTCAAGGTGAGGTAGTTTTATTTAAGGCTGGTGAGGTGGCGAAGACTCAGCTTGTTTTACCAGGATTTAGCGTGGCGGTGGATGAATTGATGGCGTAGTTTTGCTGTTATTATTATACAAACTAACTAAAAATCTATGAAAATTGTTTTTTTTGGCACTCCTGACTTTGCTGTTCATACTTTATCCAGTTTGCTGAGTCACCCTGATTTTGAGGTTGTGGGTGTGGTGACTCAGCCGGATAAGCGCCGGGGAAGGGGTAATAATTTGATGCCTTCACCTATAAAAGATGTGGCATTAAATCACAGTCTCCCAGTTTGGCAGCCACGCCGCATTAAGAAGGATGCGGAAACGCTTGCTAAGTTGCGGGAAGCGGAGGCTGATGTGTTTGTGGTGGTGGCTTACGGCCAGATTCTTTCTCAAGAAATTCTGGATCTTCCTAGTTTGGCTTGTGTGAATGTTCACGGTTCAATTTTGCCGAAGTATCGCGGTGCGGCACCGATTCAGCGCTGTCTTTTTGACGGGGAAAAGGAGACTGGTATTACTACTATGCTGATGGATGCCGGGATGGATACTGGGGCGATGTTGTTGAAGGTTTTTGCTGGTATTTCACTTTTGGATAATGCTGATTCTTTGGCGGATAGGTTGGCGGATGTTGGGGCGGATTTGTTGGTGGAAACTTTGGTTAAATTGAGGGATGGTGAGGTGAAAGCTGTTGTTCAAGATGATGCTGAGGCGACTTATGCGCCGATGATTAAGGGTGATGATTTTGTGCTGGATTGGTCGAAAAGCGCGATCGCCCTTCATAATCAAGTTAGGGGTTTTTTCCCAGATTGCACTACGAGTTTTCGCGGCAATTCCCTAAAAGTGTCCGCAACTGTGCCGGTGGGGCCGGAATATTGGCTGCAATTACCGCCGGAGTTGAGGGTTTTGGAACGGGAATGGCCTGTTTTGGATCAGTTGTCGGGCGCAAATGGGGAGGTTGTGAAGGTTGTAAAGGGCTTTGGGGCGATCGTCCAAACTGGCGATGGTTTGCTATTATTGCGGGAGGTGCAGTTGGCGGGTAAAAAAGTTCAGTCTGGCGTGGATTTTGCTAATGGTACTCGGTTGGCTGCGGGTGAGGTTTTTGGGAAAGTTGAAGCTACAGGTTAGAAAGTATCTGGAAGGGTTGATTGTTTTTTTCCCAGTCTTGAATGGCTGTGTAGAGTTGTGTCAGCCGGAAATGAGAAGACTCGTAAGCAAGTCTGAGGTCTTTTTCTAGTACATCTGGCTCGACTTGCTTGGAGTTGCGGGTGCCTAGGGCCTTACAAAGCGCGATCGACAAAATACAAATCATATCGTGACCACAACAAACATACCACATATCTTGAGCATTTGTTTTTAAGCTATCCATCTTGGCTATAATTTCTGGTTCATCAAGTCCCTGTTTTTGAGAGTTGTTTTTCACAGTTTTAATCAACTCCGATTGATTTAATATTAATGTGCGATCGTCCACAAATTTCTTAAAAGCTAAATCTTCAAACTTTAAACAATAATCAAACTTCAGCGAAGCCCATCGCAAATAACCAATAACTTTGGCACTTTCGAGTAAAGTCTGGCGAATATCTTTAGCAAAACTCTTTATTTTGTCTTCCGAACCGTGTTCCAAAAGTACCTTTTCAAGTGCTGGCGACTTCAGCAGCATAGTTTCCAAATCGTGAGTATCAGTGAACAGCAAGTTCGGACTGAGTGGAACACTTCCTTCTAGTATATCAAAATCAGCATCAACAACAGCCAAAACGCCAGCAAAGTTACCTTTTTCAAGGATATTTAGGACTTTCACAGCATTATCCTTGTTATGGGCAATTTCCACACGACACTTTGTGGAGTCTACCAAGTTTTTCCATACCCGCGCATCTGTATCTCCCTCAACGATTAAAAAAGAAGATCCAATATATTGAGATCGATCTCGCAGCAGGCGGATTTGGTTAGCAATGAAGTTAGGAGTAATGTATTCTCTCATTCAACTGGCCCTTTTAACCCCACTGTCAAATCCCATCGATCGTCTATAATGCTTGGAGAGTGAGTAGCTAACAACACGTCAAAGTTTGCCAGATTAATAATTGCTTGTAAATCTTTGAGAAACTCGATTTGCCATGCTACGTGCAGCGAAATTTCTGGTTCATCAATGAGAACGAGCGAGTTAGGTTGAACTTTGAATAACAACTGGTAAAGCATTACCAGTTCATGCTGTTCTCCGAAAGATAAGTCTGTCGGCGACAGAGGTTTACCATCCGCCGTTGTAAAGGTAAAACCTTTATCTTTACTGATGCTCATATTTTTATAGAGAAATCGCTGTTTAATAATTCCTTTGAAAAGTTCTATTTTAGTAGCGAGTTCCTTAAAAACCATGAGTTTTTGTTCTACATCTTCAACATAAACTGACAGAATGTTTTTTGTGACTCCATCAATATTTTGTTCTACTTGAAAATCCGGATTCTCGTCTTTATCTAAAAGACCAGTTTCTCTGAGACGAGAACGCTTTTCCTCAATTTCCTTTAATTTGTTGCGAAGTGTTTCTTCTGTTAGATATGAGGGTGCTTTGTTGTTGAAAATTCTTGCGGGAAAGGTTCTTTCAAGAGATTGAGACAATGCACCATATTCAGCCAGTTTTGCTTGAATCTCTTCTGCGAGTTCCTGGGAATATATATTAACTGAGGGAATCATTGATGGGTGTCTGGTGTCTACCGCAACTTCAGGAACATTTGAGGGAGTTAACAAACGTTGAGTTTCGATAAAATGAACGTCGATGGAGCTTTTTAGTTCTGACATCCACTTTGGTTCCTTATTAACTTTTATGCTTGAAGTTAACTCTTTAGTCAAGTTAGTCAAGCTCTTGACAAGATTTTGTAGGGCGGTTGATTCCGAATTTTTAGTTGGTGTTTCTATACCACCTGATGACTGTAGTCTCTCCTCTGTGATATCCAAAGAAATATTTGTTTCTGCCAATGAATCTATTAATAGATTAGGTGAAAATATCTCTGCTTCTGCACCAGGCTTATAAAAGTAAAACGTTAAATCTTTATCTTTTTTATCTTCACTGGTATCAATAAATTTAGTTATTTGCAGATAACTGTTATCATCAAAGTCTATTCTAAATTCTTCAAATGGAATAGTCCGAAGTTTTGAGTAAGGTGAATTAAAAAAATCATTAATCAACCTGAGTAAGGCTGTCTTACCAAATCCATTCGGACTGTGAATAATCGTGATTCTATCTTCGATGTTGAGCGAAACTGGATGATTAAAAAATCCAAAAAGTTTGGTGACAGAAATTTTAGTGATTCTCATTTTTTCCTCTACTTATATCAAATCCGTTAGTATCGGAATTATTCATCTTTCTCTTCTCTTCCTCTGTGTTCTCTGCGTTCTCTGCGGTTAAATCATTCCGGTACAGCCATAATTGATATAACTTACTAAAATTCGACGAAAACTTCTTCTTCAACTCCCAACAAATCCCGCGCAGCTTCTAGCATACTGTCAGTAAGATCTTTCAAATCTTCGCGACTTGCTAAATAGGTTTTCAAAGCGTCTAACGGTTCTATACTATTATTAGCATTTAGTTCTGGCAACCTGGGCCTTGCTAGCTGACTGACTAATTCCGGCTGAATTGTGTAGCTGTGGGCTTGTGCCAAAAGTGTGTGCAATTCGGCGTTATCAATTAAGTCTAATTGTTCCGATCGCAATTGGTAGATCAATCTCACAACCGCATCTTGGATTTCCTTGTTCCCAATAGCTTTCACCAGATCAGCTTGCGGATTTTCTGACTCAGACACCTTGACTTTGATCGTCTGAAATACTCGCACGGGTAAAGTACAAAATTCCCACTCAGCTTTTCCCCGTTCCAAATTCACTAACACAAAGCCTTTGTCTTCTTTCTCTTCGCTAAAGTCAACTCGTTCGATACTTCCGGGATAAATTACGGGCGGATCATTGCTAGCGTTGAGATTTTGGTGTTTGTGGACGTGGCCGAGAGCAACGTAATCGAAACACGGACGAGTTAACATCGAGACGGGGATATTAAAACCTTTTCCCACTGCTAAAAAACGCTCTGCACCTAAACTCGCTTTATCTGCCATTAAGTGTGCTAATAGTACGGTGGGGATGTCGGGGTTGAGGCGGCGGATTTCGCCTTCCATGGCGATCGTCAGTTTTTCGGTTAATAATTGGTTAACGTCGCCCACAGACAGGCTTTCAGTCTCCGATCGCGTCATTAAGGTCGATCGCGTCAACCAAGGCAGCGTAACCACCTGTACGGCGCCGTTGCGGGTCTGTATGAGGTGAGTTTCCAGGCGATCGCCCACAATGAATTTAGGTATCCCCAAAGTGCGATAAATTCCCAAACTCGCGCCGCCTTGTCCCTGGGAATGTTGATCGTGATTTCCTACTAGCAAAACAGTCGGAATTTGCGCATCCACCAAGCGGCTGAATTGACGCGCAAAAGCCTCTTTGACAAACGGTGGCGGCGTCGAATCTGGGAAAGCATCCCCGCCGAATATGACTAAATCTACGGGTTCAGAAATTGCTCTATCCATACATTTACTTAGCGTCGCCGCGAAATCTTCCAGCCGCGTATTTAACCCGGTTTCTGGATTGACGCGGCCGTGGGAAAAGCCGCTTCCCATGTGAATGTCTGAAAGGTGAAGAATTTTAATCATTTTGTTATTGGTTATTGGTTATTGGTTATTAGTTATTAGTTGTGAGGACTTAAGTCCTCAGAAGAAGGACTTGCCTTCCTGACAATGAACCAAAGAAAGTTTTTTTCATACATCACAATATAATACCTGGTACTTTTTGATAAACTTGTTCGATTGGGCAGCAAAAATTTATACTTTTCAACTCTAACTCATCTCCTTGTCGGTAAATCTGAGAAACCCAATTTCCCTCAGCATTGAGTCTAAAATACTCAATTTTGATTTCGGATTGAGTGACAAGTACGTATTCTTGTAAACTCGATGCAGTTTGGTAATCGACAAATTTATCGCCCCTGTCAAAAGATGCAGTTGAGGGAGATAGCACCTCAATAATTAGAGATGGATAGAGAATCAAGTCTTCAGTTGAACTTGTATCTCTTTCGTCGCAAGTCACCGCTACATCAGGATAGTAATAGCAATTTGCCTCTTCCAGTCGGACTTTTATATCTGATGAAAGAACTAAGCAGGAACTCTCGCGGAGATGATTGTTAAGCAAACTTGCTAAATTTACTGAAATAACAATATGAGGTTTTTTGGCCCCCGTCATTGCATAAACGTGTCCGCGTCTGTATTCGTGTTTGATGGGGCTTACTCGTTCGCCTTCTAGGTACTCTTCTGGGGAGATGTAGAAATTA
>JAYUGZ010000094.1:0-2382 GCA_043767465.1 Cyanobacteriota bacterium | reverse complement strand
GTGAAGATTGATGATGTACATTCTCCCATGACCAGTGTTAATTAGAAGGCGATCGTCTGATAGATAGCACATATAGTACCCAAAACCGTCATCCGCATCAGGCCAGGGCCATTTGCATATTCCAAGTAGATTACACTCAGGAAAACTTAATCGGCTGAGTTGTCGCTCACAACTATTTAGAACTAAAAATTCGCCACCGGCAGGATGAAATTCTGGAGGCCCTGTGTCATAGGAAAACGGAATCTCTACGGCGTGAATTGTCATACCATCATCATAAAGCCAGTAGACTTGCTGTCCGTTTTGACCCGAAGCAGCCCAAAGAGCTAAAATTTTATTTTCTGGGTGTGGGTGAAACGAGAAGGTACTGCCACCAAAAGGGTCTTTAAGCAGAAGTGTTCGCTGAATTTGCCATGAATTAGTATCGCGAATTTGAATTTCGACTTCCTCGAATCCAATTAATTTCATGCACCAAAAACGCACGCCGTCTGTATCAAACCAGCAGTCCTGAAATCCATTGTCATTATACACATATGAAAATTTAACAGGAGGGTTAGGTAGTTGTTCTTCAAAAACTAGCTGGTTTTCTGCTGTCACAATTGCTAAATGATTGCCATTTGCCATAATTGCTGCTAGCAAATCGCCTTTGGGAGTGATGGCTAAACGGCTAATTTCGTCGGGAAGCTGGTATTCGTATTTTGGCGACAAGTTGCGATCGACTAAAGTGACTTTTTGGCGATCGCCACTGACGATCGTCGCCCATTCGGAATTAATGGGTTGATTTATATATGAGAACGACCAGTCAATTTGTCTTTCATGTTTTGGTAAAATCAGCATAAATAAATTTAGATATCTTGCGTAGATAGGCTTTATTTTAACTAAAACCTTGCACCATTTTACTATCAAATGCTAACATCGCCGTTATAATTATAGCAAGCACCAATCTTAAACAGAAGTCAAACGAATGGCAGTCCGGCAACCCCTTTATAGCAAAGAAGAATTTGCCCAACGGGGCGATTCGATATACGAAACTCAAATCCGCCCCTTGGTTGAAACAGGCAATCGTGGCAAAATCGTAGCCATTGATATCGAAACTGGAGCTTTTGAAGTTGATGCGAGTGAAATAGCAGCCTGCGATCGCCTCGAAGCGCATCACCCAGACGCTCAAATCTGGATTGTTCGCATAGGTTCCCGCTATGTACGTCGCTTCGGTGGACGCACGAAGATATCTGTATGATAACTGGAATTGTTAATGCGGAATTTGAGCCAATTATTCCAATTTCAATTTGTGATTCTGATGGAAATGTTTACACCCAAGATGCGATCGTAGACACAGGCTTCAATGGTTGGCTTTCACTGTCTCCCGATCTGATTGCCCAGTTAAATCTGAGATGGAAAAGGCGAGGACGCGCTATTCTTGGAGATGGTAGTGAATGTGTTTTTAATATCTACGAAGCGGTTGTAGTTTGGGACGGAGTTTATCTGACTATCCCGGTTGATGAGGCTGATTCAGAACCTCTTGTGGGAATGTCATTGATGGAAAACTATCAGCTAATTGTGCAAGTGTTTGAGGGAGGTCTTGTAGAAATCCGCAAAGTAAATACGGCCTAATATCAATCTTCAGGAGTTTCGCGCGGGGTGGGGGCGGGTTTTTGAGTCTTTTGGTATTCTTTAAAGCTATTGGTGAACCCGCCTCTACAGTATGTGTAAGAATGGTGTTCTCTGGTATTGTATGACGCTAAATCTTACAAATTCGCATTCTTTCTCCCCGCCTTCTGCACAGGAATTGCCACCGCCTGCGGTTTCTTCTTGGCTGCAAACATCCCGAAGAAATCATGCAGCAAAATATAGAAACAGGGAATAATAAACAACGTCAGCAAAGTGGCCAGCGACAAACCAGAAAATACCACAACCCCCAAAGGTTGCAGAAATTCCGAACCTTCTCCAATTCCCAAAGCTAGGGGAAACAAACCCAAAACTGTGGTTATAGTTGTCATCAAAATCGGACGCAAACGTTGAGGTGCCGCCCTGACAATTGCCGTTGTGCGATCGACTTTTTCGTCTTCCCGAATTTGGTTTGCTAATTCTACCATAATAATGCCGTTATTCACCACAATTCCCACGAGCAAAATTGCCCCGATCATCACCGTCGCCCCGATCGCAGTTTTCGTCACATACAGCCCGAAAACACCCGCAGCCAACGCCAGCGGTACTGTTAGCAAAATCACCAGCGGGTCAACTAGAGAATTGTACTGTACCGCCATCGCCACAAACACTAAAAAAGTCGCCAACCCGCCCAAAAGTTTGAGCGAAGTTTGCAATTGATTGTTAGTTTCCGCAGCCGAACTCGGCACAATTCTAACTCCTGGTGGCAGCTTCAATTCT
>JAYUGZ010000093.1:0-2389 GCA_043767465.1 Cyanobacteriota bacterium | reverse complement strand
GATTCAGTTGATTGTTTGGGATGCGGTATAGGTTGTAGCGGCGGGCCCCCGCCAGAGGCCGCCAGGGGTTTAAACCCCTGGCTAATAGCTAAAGTCCTCTAAAGAGGACTGAATAATTAATTACAAATTACAAATTATAAATTACAATTCCCAATTCCCAATTCCCAATTCCCAATTCCCAATTCCCAATTCCCAATTCCCAATTACCCAAATGTTTAACAAAGTTTTGATTGCAAATCGCGGTGAAATTGCCTGCCGAATTATCCGCACCCTCGATCGCCTTCAAATTGCTTCGGTAGCCGTATATTCGGAAGCAGACGCCCGCGCCAAGCACGTTTTCGCAGCCAGCGAAGCCGTTTGTATCGGTGCAGCCGCCGCAGCCGAGAGTTATTTGCGATTCGATCGCATTCTCGAAGTTGCCCGCCAAACAGGAGCCCAAGCAATTCATCCGGGTTACGGCTTTTTGAGCGAAAATGCTGAATTTGCCGAGGCTTGTGCGAGCGAAAACATTGCATTTATCGGCCCGACTCCGAGTCAGTTGCGCTGCTTTGGATTGAAGCACACCGCGCGGGAAATAGCCGCTGCAAATCAAGTGCCGCTAACTCCCGGAAGCCAACTTTTAGCAAGCTTAGAGGATGCGGAAAAAGCGGCTGGGGCGATCGGCTATCCGGTGATGCTCAAAAGTACCGCAGGCGGCGGCGGCATTGGTTTGCAGGCTTGTTTTGGCGATCGAGATTTGGCAGAAGCATTTGAAAAAGTACAGCGCTTGAGTCAAAGCAATTTTAAACAAAGTGGCGTTTTTTTAGAGAAATACATTCAAACAGCTAGACACATTGAAGTCCAAATATTTGGAGATGGCAAAGGAAATGTCATAGCGTTGGGCGATCGAGATTGTTCGGTGCAGCGGCGCAATCAAAAAGTAATTGAAGAAACCCCCGCCCCTGCTATTAGCGACGAACAGCGAAATCAGTTGTACAGTGCAGCCGTGCGGTTGGGAAAAGCGGTAAATTACCAGTCAGCCGGTACTGTTGAATTTGTATTTGATGTCGATGCGAAACAGTTTTATTTTTTGGAAGTCAACACGCGCTTGCAAGTCGAACACGGCGTTACTGAAGCTGTCAACAACATCGACCTCGTTGAGTGGATGGTAAAACAGGCTTCTGGAGATTTGTTCCCCCTGGAAGAATACTGCTATCGGCCGCAGGGACACTCAATTGAGGTACGAATTTATGCAGAAGATGCTGCTAAGAATTTTCAGCCGAGTTCCGGGTTGTTGAATCAAGTTTCGTTTCCCGAAAACGTCCGCTGCGACAGTTGGATTGAAACCGGAACTGAGGTAACTCCTTTTTACGATCCGCTGCTAGCCAAAGTAATCGTTTGCGGGGATAATCGAGAACAGGCGATCTTAAAACTAAGAGCTGCTTTAGATGCCAGTGAAATAGCCGGAATTGAAACTAATTTAGATTACCTCCGCCAGATTTTAGAGGATTCCAAATTCAAGCGGGGCGAACTGAACACGCGCTTTTTAAACTCTTTTGAATACGCACCTTTAACCATCGACGTATTGGATGGGGGAACCTACAGCAGCATTCAAGATTATCCGGGGCGGATTGGCTATTGGGATGTGGGCGTGCCGCCTTCCGGGCCGATGGATCATCTGGCATTTCGATCGGCAAATCGTTTAGTAGGAAATCCCGAATCGACAGCAGGATTGGAATTCACCGCGACAGGCCCAACTCTGCGCTTTAATGCCGATACAGTTATTAGTTTGACTGGTGCAGTTATGAAGGGAACGCTAAACGGCGAATCGGTGCCGTTTTGGCGGGCAATTCCCGTTAAAGCGGGCAGCATTCTCAAGTTAAAAGCTATTGATGGCGGCGGCTACCGCACTTATTTAGCGGTGAAACATGGCTTTAATGTCCCCGATTATTTGGGCAGCAAATCAACGTTTGTACTGGGCAAATTTGGCGGTCACGCTGGCCGCACGCTGCGTCCGGGAGATGTGCTTAAACTGCTTCAAACTGCCACTCTGGAAGCGGAATTATCTTTGCCTCCCGAACTAATTCCCACCTACAGTAATCATTGGGAAATCGGCGTTTTGTACGGGCCTCACGGCGCGCCGGATTTCTTTACTGAGTCAGACATTGAAATGTTTTTTTCCACAGCATGGCGGGTGCATTACAACTCGACGCGGACGGGAATTCGGCTGATCGGCCCGAAGCCGAAATGGGCGCGTCAAGACGGCGGGGAAGCGGGTTTGCACCCGTCTAACATTCACGATAATGCTTATGCGATCGGCACGATCGACTTTACGGGCGATATGCCTGTAATTCTCGGTCTTGACGGCCCGAGTTTGGGAGGTTTTGTGTGTCCTGCTACTATTGTGCAG
>JAYUGZ010000092.1:0-5982 GCA_043767465.1 Cyanobacteriota bacterium | reverse complement strand
CTAATTCTGATAAATTGTGGTCGGTTGTTTCTCCGGCTAATAAAGTATCGACTGTAGTGCGATCGCGCCGATATTGCGGATGCTGCTGATCTTGAGTTTTTTCTACTGAATCCATACTATTAACGCTATCAGTGTTATTTTTTTACTGAACTACTTCTAACTCCGGCTGTAAATCTAGAGCTTTTTCTTGGTAAAACAAACCTTCATTGATTCGCCCTTGCTGTTCCAAAACTTTGCCTAAATTCCAATAAGCGGCGGCTAAATCTGGTTGAATAGCAATCGCTTTTTGGTAGTAAGTTATGGCATTATCTAGCAGTCCTTGTTTGTAAAACATACTGCCTAAATTAACATAGGCTTCGACAAAGTTAGGGTCGAATTCGATCGCCTTTGAGTAAGCGCGTATCGCCGCGTCTGTTTTGCCTTGGGCTTGCAGGATATTGCCTAGGGTTTTGTAGGCGGGGGCAAAATCTGGTTGGTGGCGGAGTGTTTGGTAGCAGGAGGCGATCGCCTCTACATATTTCTGTTGAGCATAATAAACTTCGGCAATCTTGTTAAGGGCGATCGCCTCCTCAAATTTATCAGGTTGTGGCAGTCGATCGCCCGTTTCTAAATGCTGGGAGGCTAACTCGGAATTTACAGTCATAGGTCAGAAGGAAGTTGGGCAAGTAGCATCGGAATTAACATTACCCATAATCAGGATACGGCAGTGCCGTGTCCCTACCCCGATCGATTGTAGGGACACGGCACTGCCGTGTCCTCTATCTCTGAGCACCACACAAATCAAGGAGACAAGCGCCACACCTTAATCGTGTCGTCAAAACTGCCGCTGATCAGAGTTTTGTCTTGAGGATTAAAAGCCAATTCCACCCAAGTCGAATGACCTTTGAGCGTGCCCGGCTCGCCGCCATCCATCCGCCACAGCTTGATAGTTCCGCTCAAATCGCCGCTGGCGAGCGTCTCGCCGTCGGGACTGAAAGCTAGAGACTGAATTCGATCGGCATGACCCGTAAAAGTCACTTCACCCGAAGGCTCGGGCCCGTGATCCGTGGTGATATCCCGAATCCTCACCGTATTGTCCCAACCGCCGCTGCCCAAAATTTTACCATCCGGGCTGACGGCAAGAGCCGAAACAGCATCGACATGACCCGTGAGAGTCGCTTGGAATTCGCCAGTCTTCCAATTCCACAGCTTGATTGTACCGTCGGCGTTACCGCTAAACAGAGTGTCTTTGTAGGGACTGAAAGCCACCGAATACACTTCGTCAGAAATCCCATTGAGAGTTTCCAACTTGGCCCCGCCTTCGACTTGCCACAACTTCAAAGTTTTGTCTTTACCAACACTCGCGAGAGTCTGGCCGTCGGGACTGAAAACCACCGAAAACACGCCGTCTTGGTGTCCGTCCAAAGTCCGAATTAACTTGCCAGAATACAGATTCCACAATTTAATCGTACCGTCAGCGCCGCCGCTGGCGATCGTCCTGCCGTCGCGACTGACAGCCACCGACCACACGGGCCCCAAATGTCCGCCTAGAACTTTGAGAACTTTGCCGTGACGCTTGTGCAGCAGGTGAATTGTGCCGTCGTTATTCCCGCTGACTATGACGCGGCCGTTGGGAGTGACTGCTATTGCCCACACCGGATTTTTGTCTTGCTCCGCCAGAGTGCGCACTGCCGGCCGTGACAGCGATGGCTCACTGCTGAAATTCTGCATGGGGGGCGGGTCGAACCGAATTTCGGGAATGCTAGAAACAGGCTCGCTAGAAGTGAAAGCCTCCGGTGCTGGTGATGGCAAGCGAGAACCCAGCACTACTGAAATTAGGGCAACTACGGCTCCACCCCACAAAGCTAAAGTCCACTTGGGTTTGCTGACAATTACGTCTATCGGTGTCGGGCCGTATTTCATGTCTGTGAGAATTGCCTCGATCGATCCATACCGTTTTGATGGTTCTCGCTGCACCATTTTATCCAGGATGCGGCCGAGTCTCGCCGAAACTGGTACTTTTAAATAATGCCTCCAGGCCCAACTGTCGGCTTTGATGTCAAACAAATCAAAGGGTGACATTCCTGTTAACAAGTGAATGCAAGTGACGCCCAAACTGTAGATGTCGCTAGTGGGAATAGCTTCACCTTTGATTTGTTCCGGGGCTGCGTATTCGGCAGAACCCGTCATCGTTTCTGTTTTGGGGGGCCCGCTGTTCGCCGGAATTGTCGCACCGAAATCGACTAAAAATAGCCCCGATTCATCGTCCCAAGGATGCAGATGCTCTTTTTCGGCTGTTGCTGCGGAGGTTTGGGTAGTTTTGCGGTGAATAATATTGGACGGTTTGATATCGCGGTGAATCAGTTGATTTTCGTGCACAAATTGCAGTACGGGCAACAATTCGTTCAACAGATACCAAATGTGAATTTCTTTAAGAACACCTTTTTCGGAAAGCCGATCGGCTAAATTGCGGCCGGGGATGTATTCTTGCACTAAATACTGGCAGCCTTCGACTTCAAAAGATGCCAGCAGTTTCGGTATTTGCGGATGTTTGCCCAACTTGTCGAGGATTTCGGCCGAGCCTCTGAATGTCCGGTTGAGCTGTTTTTGACCGTCGGCGACTGACGGCACGGGGCCGCAGAACTGTTGAATGACGCAGCGGGGTTGCGCTGGTTGGTCTTCATCAACTGCTAGGAAGGTGCGGCAAGCGAGACTTTGACCGAGGGTGTGAAAGACTCGGTAGCGGCCTTTGAGCAGCAAGTTCGACTCGCAACTTTTGCAGGCTGTGGCGCGATCGAGATTTTTGGGGCTAGGGCAATTGGGATTTATGCAGTAACTCATTTGTCTTTCCGCTGGAGACCCCCGTCCGACCTAAAGCGAGGAGTGGGGGAGGAAAGCGGGGCGGTGCGTGCCGCTTCCTGTGGACAAATTAAATAATTTGAATCTTTGCTTTATGATAATTGTTTCCCAGATTTTAGCCACAATTTCTGCGGTCGATCGCGCGTAAATTATTGCTGACTTTCCTGCGAGGGAGGTTTAATAGGTCGATCGATCGCTCAGCCCGATTCCCTGTTACCGAATTAAGCTATACTGTCATTGTCGATACTTTTTGCGATCGCACCCAAGTAAAGCAATCGCCAAGCATTGCCTAAAATCCACGATTCTCTGTTCTACCCTTGTCAATCTAAAATCTTCTAGCAACAGAAACATAGAAAATTAGGTAAAACCGCCAAACTAACTACTAATATTGTTTCCGGTAGCATCGAAATTATAAATTCGAGTCACGTTACCAAATATAAGCGCAATTTTCTATTCTGCGACTCAAGCGTCAACAGTCAACAGTAAACAATCATTCTTTTAACTATTACTTATGCCATTAATTCGCGTCCCCAAATCTTGGGAAATCCTCGATCCACAAATTACCTCAGAAACAGCTTTTGTCAATCGCCGCCGCTTTATGACAAATTTAATCGGCGCTGGCGTGACTGCTTCGGTGCTGTCGCTGAGCGGCTGCAAAAGCAATACTAGCTCAAAAACTGCTTTGGATCAAGGCTCAACCGAAGCATATTCGGGGCTGACCCGGAATCGGGCCTTTGCGAAAGTCGATCGAGCAATTACCGACGAAGCCCTAGCTACAAAATATAACAATTTTTACGAATACGGCGGCACAAAATCTATTTGGGAAGCGGCTCAAGCTTTGCCAACCGAAAACTGGAAAGTAGAAGTAGGCGGTTTAGTCAAAAATCCCCGCACCTACGATATTGACGACCTCTACAAAAAATTTCCCATCGAAGAACGAGTTTATCGATTTCGCTGCGTAGAAGCCTGGGCGATGGTAGTTCCTTGGGTCGGATTTCCCATGAAATTACTGATGGCTGATGTTGAACCAAAATCGAACGCTAAATTCGTTCGCTTTACCTCGTTTTACGACTCCAAAATAACTCCCGGCCCCGGCTTGATGTCGCAATTTTACCCTTGGCCTTATACCGAGGGTATGCGGATCGAGGAAATGGCCAATGATTTAGCATTTTTTGCTACAGGTTTGTACGGCCGCAAGCTACCTAAGCAAAATGGTGCGCCCCTGCGGCAAGTGATTCCTTGGAAATATGGTTTTAAGGGCGCAAAGTCGATCGTCAAAATTGAATTTGTCGAAAAACAGCCCGCCACTTTTTGGAATACAATCGGCCCCAACGAATACGCTTTTGAAGCAAACGTCGAACCCGACAAACCGCACCCCCGATGGTCGCAAGCCAGCGAACGGGTAGTCGGCCCGGGTAACAGTTGGTCGTGGGAAACTCGCCCGACTTTACCTTATAACGGTTACGGCGAATATGTTGCGAGTTTGTACAGTTGATTAAGGACACGAGAAGTAATTTGAGGAACAGGCTTTTCGGCTTGTTCCTCAAATTATTAATTTCTCTCTTTTCTCTTTCTCTGCGCCCTCTGCGTTCTCTGCGGTTAATTAAAAAAAATCTTTTTTGTTCGCTTCAGGAAAATGAAATACAGGACACAGCAGTGCCGTGTCCCTACCCGATACCTGCACTATAGCAATCCTAAATCATTTGCATAATTATTTGTAGGGGCTCTTGGCCCCGTGGTTGCCCGATAGATAGGGGGTAGGCACTCTTGGCACTACCCCTACAAATTTATCTGAATCATTTAGGATTGCTATATGTTTGTAAATTTTACCTTAAATTTGCAGTTAATCGACTACAATAAAAATTGATGAAGCTACCAAGGAATTGTTAAATGGTAACAACAACATCAACTCCCGTCGAGCAGCAAACTACCCCAGAAAATCGAGTTGTTTTAAAAGGTGTCAGTTGGTCAACTTTTAAGGCATTGCTGGCAGATGTTGGGGACGATAGAGTTTGGCGAATTGCTTACGAGGGAGGAGTATTAGAAATCAGAATGCCGTATTTAGAACATGAAGTCCCGAAAGGATTAATAGAAAGCTTTATTGAAGCTACAGCAGATGAACTAGAAATCGAAGTCATGAAAGCTGGTTCTTTGACTCTTGAACGGGAAGATTTAACTCGTGCTGTAGAACCTGATTCTTGTTTCTATATTCAAAATGAAGCCAGCGTCAGAGGTAATAGAGATATCAACCTCCCAGAAGATTTGCCACCAGATTTAGCAATAGAGTCGGATTACACCAATTCTTCTGTTAATAAAGATGGCCTATATGCCTCTATTGGGGTTCCCGAACTTTGGAGATATCGCCGGCAATCTCTGCAAGTTTATCAACTTATAGAGGGAAAATATGAAATGTGCGATCGCAGTTTAGCTTTTCCCTTTTTACCTGTTGCAGAAATTCCCGGTTTCATCGAACAAAGCAGAACTATCGGACAACGGGCGGCGGTGCGTTTGTTTCGCCAAAGAATTAGAGAGATTTTATTAAGCCAAAGTTAACCTGATTATTTATACTCCAATACGCTTGGGTTAATACCGTTAATTCCCCGGAGATCCCCCTAAATCCCCCTTAAGAAGGGGGACTTCGCAGCACCTTCTTGTTCCCCCCTTGGGAAGGGGGGCTAGGGGGGATCTGTCTGATCTGAACATGATTATTTATATTCGCCAAAATCATCTCTCACAAATTCCTGGACTCTGTGCCAAATTTGCTCCAACAAATCCGGTAAGCTAACATCAAACCATTCAATTTCAGGATATGCTCGAAACCATGTCCGCTGTCTCTTGGCAAATTGCCGCGTGTGCAAAATTGTTAAGTCTTTCGCTTCATTCAGGGTAATGTTTCCAGCTAAATGCTGTTTCATTTCCTGATAGCCCAAAGTGTTCAAAAGTGGCAAATCGCAGCCATATTTTTGACACAAATATTCAACTTCAGCCAACCAACCGGATTCTAACATTTGTTCGGTACGCTGTTTGATGCGATCGACCAAAACTTCCATATCACAATCCAACCCAATCTGTAAAATAGGATAATTGGGGGGATTTTCGCCCTGCTGTTCGGAAATAGAGCGCCCGGTGACATAAAATACTTCC
>JAYUGZ010000091.1:0-15170 GCA_043767465.1 Cyanobacteriota bacterium | reverse complement strand
ATTAGGACAATGGGGAATCTCTATTGTCATATCACACTATGGTAAACACTTCTCTCTAATAGTAACTTACTCGATCCTTTCCTTCAGGGCACTACCGGAAAACTGACCCTGAATGTGACTCCCGTCAATTTGTTGTGTACGATTGAATCTGCGATCGAAACAGTGCAGACTGCCGCCACCGCCAAGTCAATTCAGATTCATCCGGTGCTGTCCAATATCGGTCAAGTGTCTGGGGATGCGGTTCGACTCCAGCAAATTGTCTGGAATTTGCTTTCCAACGCTGTCAAATTCACTCCCAAGGGTGGACGAATAGACATTAAACTAGAGTCAGCAGACAACCAAGCGCAAATCGCGATAACAGACACTGGCAAAGGCATCAATCGAGAATTCTTGCCCCACGTTTTTGAGTCTTTCCGCCAAGAAGATGCTTCTGTTACGCGCAAACACGGGGGGCTAGGGTTGGGACTGGCGATCGTTTATCAACTGGTAGAAGCCCACGGCGGAACAATCAACGCTGACAGTCTGGGGGAAGGGAAAGGAGCGACTTTTACCGTCAGCCTGCCACTGCTGAACGCCAAAACAGAGGAAAATCCGGACAAGTTATTAGAAGCAGAACAGGATCTCAGAGGCATCCGAGTGTTGGCAATTGATGACGACGCAGACAGCCGGGAAGTAATCGGCGTATTCCTGGTTATGGCTGGAGCAGAGGTGATGACAGTTGCATCTGCGGCTGAATTTCTGGTAGCCCTAGAGTCGTTTGTGCCGGATGTTTTGGTGAGCGATATTGGAATGCCAGAAATGGATGGCTACAGTTTGATCGGATATGTGCGTGCTCTGTCACCGGAGCGCGGGGGACTGATCCCGGCGATCGCATTGACTGCCTATGCTGGAGAAATCAACCACCAACAAGCTCTGGCGGCGGGCTTTCAGAGGCACATTTCTAAGCCTGTTGAACCCAAGCAGTTGATTGGGGCGATCGCGGATTTACTGAAAAAATAGCTATGGAAACTGTTAGGCTGCTGGTAATTTCGACTATCTACGAATTTTCCAGTATCCAGGTTCCCGGCTGCAATGCATAACCGCCAAAATCAGAATGTAGTCTTCCTCGATTGCGTACAGAATTCCATAAGGAAACCGACGCACCATACATCGTCGAACATCCTCATCCACAGCAACATAACGAGTAGGAGATGCTCTAATCCGATAAACCGTATCCTCAATAGCATTGATAAATGCTTGTGCAACCTCAACCCGTTGCTCTGTATAGTATTGAACTGCCTCAGCATATTCCGTGAGAGATTCAGGGTGAAATACATATCTCATAGCTCAATCAGTCGCCTAACTTGAGCCAAAGCTTCTTCGCCTGCAATCGGTTGGACAGAACCATCCCGAACCTCGTCTCTGCGTCTTTTTGCTTCAGTAATCCAAACTGCCTGAATTGCTGAGTCGGTGTCGAATTCTAAGCTTTCTACCAATTTGTCTGCAAGGAGTGCCCTTAATTCATTAGGTAAAGATAATATTTCCTCTGTCAGTTGCTCGATCGATCGCATAGCTCCTCGCAGAATAATAAACTCTAGACTTAATTCTAACAGTTGAGATTCACAACGTTTGGGCCTATCCTATTAACCTGAGGTAATCTCAAAATATCCAAGCTGCTAGCTCAGCTTTTGAGATGCCCCAAAATCATCAATAGCGGAAGCATTTTTAAGAAAATGGCACAAAATCACAAGTCAACGGTTATCATCACCGGCGCATCCTCCGGCGTCGGCTTGTACGGCGCAAAAGCGCTTGCAGACAAAGGATGGCACGTAGTCATGGCCTGTCGCGACGTGCGCAAAGCTGGAGACGCCGCCCAAGAGTTGGGCATACCTCAAGACAGTTTCACGATTATGCAGATTGACTTGGGCGATTTGGAAAGCGTGCGCCGCTTTGCTAGGGAATACAAGTCAAGCGGCAGGCCTCTAGACGTTTTGGTGTGCAACGCGGCTATCTATTTGCCTTTGATTAAGGAACCGCTGCGCAGCCCTGAAGGTTACGAGTTGACGATGACTACCAATCACTTGGGGCATTTCCTGCTGTGCAACCTGATGATGGAGATTATGAAACCTTCCTACTATCAAGATGCCAGAATCGTGATTTTGGGAACTGTGACGCACAATCCAGACGAGTTGGGCGGGAAGATTCCGCCGCGCCCGGATTTAGGTAAGTTTGAGGGTTTTGAAGCGGGTTTTAAAGACCCAGTTTCGATGGCTGACGGCAAGAAGTTTGAACCAGTCAAGGCTTACAAAGATAGCAAAGTTTGCAACGTGCTGACGATGCGGGAATTGCACCGCCGCTTTCACGAATCTACGGGGATTAATTTCACTTCGCTGTATCCGGGATGCGTGGCGGATACGCCGCTTTTCCGCAA
Organism: Cyanobacteriota bacterium; assembly: GCA_043767465.1. Lineage (GTDB taxonomy): Bacteria > Cyanobacteriota > Cyanobacteriia > Cyanobacteriales > Microcoleaceae > Microcoleus. The sequence continues at coordinate 12,760 of JAYUGZ010000091.1, read as the reverse complement.
TCACTATCCTTTGTTTCAGAAGCTGTTCCCGCTGTTTCAAAAGAATATCACCGGCGGTTACGTATCGCAGGAGTTGGCGGGCGAAAGGCTGGCGATGGTGGTTGCTGATCCAGAATACAAGCAATCTGGCGCTTATTGGAGTTGGGGAAATCGGCAGAAAAAAGATGGTAAGTCTTTTGTGCAGAAGGTTTCTCCCCAAGCGCGCGATGATGAAAAAGCTGAGCGGATGTGGGAGTTGAGCGCTAAGTTGGTGGGTTTGGCTGACGGATCTCAAATGGGTGCTGCTAGTGCGGGCATTTCTGCATAATTCAAAATCAGACTTGGCGGTTGAAACCGAGTCTGCACATGGGTTTGTAGTGAGGACTTTAGTCCGCAAGAACAAGGACTAAAGTCCGAACGATCGAACCTTTAACGGATAGGGTATCCTGCAATCAGAAAAACTAAACGAGTCTGCACATGGGTTTGTAGTGAGGACTTCAGTCCGCAAGAACAAGGACTGAAGTCCGAACGATCGAACCTTTACAAATCTCTGGTTTTACGATCGCCCAAACCGATTTTTTGAGAATTTGCGATCGACTTACACGATATTTTTCGGATCTGCACCCCGTTGCTGCGTAAGTTTTGGCGGATGAACTAAAAGCTCGATCGACCTTTGGGTTTTTAACCGTTCCAGAACTTTTGGTGGCAGGGGCTGTTGCTTTCTTTGCGGTTAAGATTGATTTTAAGCTGAGGGCGATTCATTCCTGAAAATATTTGCACCCCATTATTAGAGAAAACAATCATAGCCTATGAATTGTCGCTCGCAAAAACTATTTTTAATCGCGGGAATCTTTGGGTTAGTTTGGTTGGCAAAACCAACCCAAACATTCGCTAGCACCGTTGACATTTTGACCTCAAATGTGGAGGATTTGGCAGCACTCAGCAGCGGAGGCGATGATCGCGCTTTGCTTCCCACTGACACCGAGATCAGCCGCCGCGAAGACTTGACAAACGCTGACGAGAAAACGCAGTTACCTGCGGAAACTCCCGGTTTACAGCCGGAAGTTGCAAATTCGGTCGATCGCACATTAGACACAAAAGCTCAAGAAACCGCCCTTTCTCAACCCGGTAAACAACTAGAAGAAAGTATTGACACCAAAAAAACGGGTTTAGATGCCGATCGAGATTCGCAACTGAGCCAACTGCCCAACCCAATTCAACCTAGAGAGCCGGAATTACCTGCACCAACAGCACCGCAACCTCCGCCACCGTCTCCCCTCCAACCCAGCGTCCCAATACCCGTTCCCGGCGATGTGAGACCGGGGATTCCGGGTACAATTCGGGTGTCGCGCTTTGAATTTGAGGGGAATACAGCTTTTAGCGATCGCGAACTCGCAGAAGTTACGCAGCAGTTTGCGGGGCGCGAAATCACCTTTGCGGAACTGATCGCAGCAGAAGCCGCCGTCACTCAGAAATACGTAGCAGCCGGATACATCAATTCCGGGGCTGTAATTCCCGCCAACCAAACCTTTCCGAGAGAAGGAGGCGCGGTAAAAATTCGGATTGTTGAAGGCGGATTAGATGCAATTGAGATTAGTGGAAACAGGCGCTTAAATGCAAGTTACGTGCGATCGCGCCTAGAGCGCGCTACCAGACGGCCCCTCAATCGCGATCGACTGCTGGAAGCCTTGCAAATGCTGCAACTCGACCCCTTAATTGCCAATGTTTCCGCCGAATTGCAAGCCGGAAGCCGCCCGGAAAACAGCCGTTTGGAAGTGCGGATTAAAGAAGCAGATAGCCTTAGCGGTGAAGTTTTCCTAGACAATAATCGATCGCCCAGCGTCGGCAGTTTTCGGCGCGGCGTGCGGATAAATCAAGCAAACTTGCTCGGTTTGGGCGACGGGTTAGAGCTATCCTATGCTAACACCGACGGCAGCAACGAATTCAACGGCAGCTACACAGTCCCCGTCAACGCCCGCAACGGCACGATTCGGTTTGCTGCGAGTGCGGCGAGCACCAACGTGATCGAGCAACCCTTTGATGCTGCTGGAATCGAGGGAAAATCGCGGACTTACGAGTTAACTTACCGCCAGCCGATTGTCGAAAAGCCCGATCGCACTTTGGCTGTGGGAGTGACATTTTCGCGGCAAGAAAGCGATACATTCCTGTTGGGAGAAAGATTTGCGCTGTCAGCGGGAGCAAACGAGCGCGGCGAAACGCGGGTTTCGGCGGTGCGGTTTTTTCAGGAATACGTGCAGCGGAATACCCGACAAGTGATTGCGGCGCGATCGCAGTTTTCTGTCGGTACTAATTTTTTGGGCGCTACTGCGAACGATAGCAGCCCAGACAGTCGCTTTCTGTCGTGGCGCGGACAAGCCCAGTACGTGCGGCTGTTAGCGCCGGAAACCTTGCTGATAGTGCGTTCGGACATTCAATTAGCCGATCGCCCGCTGCTGTCTCTCGAACAAATCGGGATCGGTGGTGTGCAAAGTGTGCGCGGATATCGCCAAGATTTGCTGTTAACTGATAGCGGTGCGATCGCCAGTGCGGAAGTGCGAATCCCGGTTTGGCGGGTGCCACAAGTCAAAGGATTGTTACAAGTGGCTCCGTTTGTCGATTTTGGGGTAGGCTGGAACCATTCAGGAGAAAAACCGAATGCTGACTCTGACAAACTGCTGGGTGCAGGTTTGGGGCTGATTTGGCAAATGGGCGATCGGTTGAATGTGCGTCTAGATTATGGTATTCCTTTGATTAATGTCGGAGGAAGCGATAGAACTTTTCAAGAAAAAGGCATCTACTTTCGGATTAATTACTTTGCTTTCTAGTTATTAGACTGCGATCGTAATTTGCATCTTTTTTTGATCGGTCAACAACCGCAGATGTCAGGCAGATGCACGCAGATGAACGCAGATAATTCAAGGATAATTTGTGAATAAATGCAATCTTATCTAAGATAATGTGGTTAACACAAGAGGGATTGTCTTATGGTTCTTCAGACAAAAACTAAACTAACATTTGCAGACTTCCTCCAACAGTACCCAGATGGATCTGGCATCTACGAACTTGTAAATGGGGAGATTGTCAAAGTCGAATCAATTAGAGCTGATAAAAATGTGGCAAGATTTCTAGTATGTGGCTTTAACGATGAAATCAGCCGCTTAGAACTTGACTATATTGTTGACAAAGATATAGTGATCAGAACTGTCAAAGCTTCTGGGGAAGAGCAAGGTAGAAATCCAGATGTTGGCGTGGTTAAGGCCTCTGTATGGAATAGCAATGTACGTGGCTACGGAGCGCTTACCGAACCTATCCAATTAGCAGTAGAAGTTGCCTCAACCAACTGGGAAGACGACTATGTTGACAAGCTAGATGAGTATCAACGGCTCGGTATTTCTGAGTATTGGATTGTGGACTATTTGGCGATCGCTTCCAGGGCTTATTTAGGCAATCCCAAAGTTCCCACAGTTTTTATTTACTCTTTGGAAAATGACCGCTATGTAGTTCAAAGTTATAGAAACAATGAGCGGATTCTCTCTAAAACTTTTCCAGAATTAGAAATCACTGTCGAGCAAATTGTACTCAGCAGCCAAATTCAAACACTTTAGAGAAACGAGATGAGCTTACACCGATAAACTTTATTGTTAGGATTTTTTATGCCTCGCTTGCATTCCTCCCTACTGTTTGCTTTCCTGTTGCTATTTCCCGTTCGTGCGATCGCCCAAATCGTCCCAGACGGCAGCTTGGGCGCGGAAAGTTCGCGCATTGTTCCCGATACGATCAACAATTTACCCTCAGATAGAATCACTGGTGGCGCCACTCGCAGCTCTAATCTATTTCACAGTTTCCGCGAATTCAACATCGGTGAAGGGCGAGGAGCTTATTTTGACAATCCCAGCGGTGTTTCTAACATTTTCACCCGCGTTACGGGCGGTAACTCGTCAAATATTTTAGGAACTCTGGGAGTTTTAGGGAATGCCAACTTATTTTTGATTAACCCGAAAGGGATTTTATTCGGCCCCAACGCTCGCTTAGATTTGCGAGGCTCGTTTATGGGTTCAACTGCTGCGGGTGTTGTGTTTAATAATGGTTTTGAATTCAGCGCGGCTAATCCTAACGCAGTCCCTTTGTTAGCGATTAATATTCCAGTCGGTTTAAGCTTTCGAGACAATCCCGGTGCAATTGTCAACGCTTCCAGTGTTACTCAAAACATTCAAGGCACAGAAATCCCCGTGGGTTTAGCAGTTCCTCCCGGTCAAACCTTAGCACTCGTAGGAGGAGATTTAACGTTTAGCAATGGTTTTGCCAGCGCTTTTAGTGGCAACATTCAATTAGGGAGCGTGGGGAGTCCGGGTTTAGTAAGCTTCAATATCACACCGATAGGATTAGGTTTAGACTATACAAATGTTGCTAATTTTGGCAAAATTGAATTGTCAGGTTTATCGGCGGTGACGGCGAGCGGGCCTGGTGGTGGCGCGATCGCACTCCGGGGAGGAAATGTGATTTTGCGCGATCGAGCTTCCCTAGTATCCGATACATTAGGAAGTATCAACGGCCGCGATATTACAGTTGATGCAGCACAGTTAAGAATATTAGACCAAGCCTTTATTTCAACTGGTACTACCGGGACGGGAGCCGGAGGAAATGTCAGTGTCCGTGCGACTGATGCTGTAGAAATTAAAGGAATTGGATTTGACAACTTTCGGCGCAATGTCCTTGATGCCGGCACAACAGGAACTTCTAACTTTTTAACCAGGCAAAGCGGCATAGCTGTCGGGACAGTCGGTGCGGGTGCGGCGGGGAATATTACAGTTGATACTAAGCAACTAATGCTCCGAGAAGGCGCGTTAATCATCAACCCTAGTTACGGTGCAGGAGCTGGAGGGAATGTGGCAATTAAAGCTTCTGAATCAGTCGAAGTCAGCGAATCTGGGCTGTTCACCACCGCTATAAATCAAGGTAGTGGAGGCAATTTAATAGTTGATACCGCAAAGCTAACTGTGCGTAATGGGTCAGTTTTATCAAGCGCAACTGTGAGTGCAGGTAATGGTGGAAACTTAATCGTGAGAGCTTCTGACTCGGTGCTACTCACAGAATACCGATTAGATAGTTCCTTCGGTACTGGTATTATCACTAACAGTATTGGCGGTACGGGAAACGCGGGAAATATAGAAATTAATACACGCTCTTTACTCATAGAAGGGGGAACTTCGATCAGTTCTACCAGCGGAATTACATCTAGAACTGGTGTGATTCCTGCTGTCGGCCGGGGTGGAAACCTTACCATAAATGCCACCGACTCTGTGACACTAACTGGTAGCAGCCAAAGTGACAGCTTATCCGCTGCTCGTATTGCTCGCAGTCAATTAATTACCGGGACTGTTGCTGGTGGTAATTCTGGAGATTTGAGGATTAATACTAGGCGATTGACTGTTGAAGGTGCAGCGGCAATAGGAGCATCTACTCTAGGTGCGGGTAATGGCGGAAATATCATTGTCAATGCTTCGGAATCGGTAAAACTGATTGGAACCAAAGATAATTTCTCTGCTTCCGGTATAGCAACCGCTTCTGGAGAGACTGTGTATCAGACTTTATTTGGGCTTGATCCCCCCACCGGCGCGGCAGGAAATATCGACATTACTACGCCAAGCTTGACTATCCGGGATGGGGCCACGATCACTGTCGGGAGTTTGGGATCGGGACGCACTGGTAATATCAATATTGTTGCAAATTCGATCGGCCTTGACACCAAAGGCAGCATTGATGGCACGACTGTATCCGGTACAGGAGCAAATATTAACCTACAAGCGCGAGACATCCAGTTGCGACGGGGGAGCAGAATTACAACGGATGCAGGTAGTTCTGACGGCGGAAATATCAATATTAACAGTGATATTCTTGTCGGCCTCCCGCCAGAAAACAGCGACATCACAGCCAACGCTCGCAGCGCAGCCGGTGGCCGCGTGAATGTCAATGTCCCAAATGTTTTGGGCTTTACAGCAGTCAGCCGCGAACAAGTGCGAGGTATTTTGGGACTGAGTGACGCTCAATTTGCAGCTTTGCAAGTAAGTCCGACATCTCTGCTTCCCACCAGCGACATCGCCGCCATTTCTCAAAGTGCCGGCCCGGCTTTGCAAGGTACTGTTACATTTAGTTCTTCTGGGGTGAATCCCGCTCAAGGTTTAGTGGAACTGCCGCAAAATGTTGTCGATCGGGCTGCGTTAATTGCCGCAAATCCCTGCACCCAAGGGGCCGAGAGCGCATTTACTGTCACCGGTCGCGGGGGATTGCCAGCTAGTCCCAATGACACTCTGGGTAGCCCAGAAACGCCGTTTCCGTGGGTGGAACAAGAAGGTTCGGCAACGAGCACGCGATCGGATGTAACGGATGTAACGGATAGAGGAATGCGCGAAGAAAGGGAAAAAAAAGCTCGGGAAGTTGTTCCGGCTCGCGGTTGGGTGGTGAATGATCGAGGGGAGGTGACGCTTGTGGCTTCTGAAGCTGTGGGTCAATTTCCACAGCGCACGAGGCATCCTGTGTCGGTTTGTCAACCCCGATGACCAGAAAATAGCCAATGCTTGAAAATTTGTCTCGTTGTCAGCTAACAAAAGGTTAATTATGCTTTTTCAATATCTCTACTTCTGGCAATTCTCCAAAATTAACGAACTAAAAGACCGAGATAAATACTATATTTCACGAGCGATTTACCTTTTACCTTTGAGTTTGTACTTGTGCCTGTTTCCCGTTCGTGCGATCGCCCAAATCGTCCCAGACGGCAGTTTGGGCGCGGAAAGTTCGCGCATTGTTCCCGATACGATCAACAATTTACCCTCAGATAGAATCACTGGCGGCGCAACTCGTGGCTCTAATCTCTTTCACAGTTTCCGCGAATTTAACATCGGTGAAGGGCGAGGAGCTTATTTTGAAAATCCCAGCGCAGTTTCTAACATTTTCACCCGCGTTACGGGCGGCAAATCCTCAAATATTTTAGGAACCCTGGGAGTCCAAGGCAATGCTAATTTATTTTTAATCAATCCGCAAGGGATTTTATTCGGCCCCAACGCTCGCTTAGATTTGCGCGGTTCGTTTGTCGGTTCAACTGCTGACAGTGTGGTGTTTAATAACGGCTTTGAGTTCAGCAGCACCAACCCGCAAACATCACCGCTATTAACAGTTAATATTCCAGTTGGTTTAAGATTTAGAGACAATCCCGGTACAATTGTCAATCAATCGACGGCTTCAGGAAAGGTCAATCTGCCAGCATCTCCTATACCAATTCCAATTACAGACAAAGTTGGTTTAGCAGTAGAACCCGGTCAAACTTTAGCACTGATTGGTGGCGATATCCAAATCCCGGGCGGCAATTTAACCGCTAGCGGCGGACAAGTTTTGCTCGGTAGCGCAGCCAGTCCGGGTTTAGTTAATTTGGCACTAACAGCAGGCGGACAACAAGGGAGTTTGAGTTTAAATTATGGCAATATTCAGAACTTCGGCAATATTCAAATATCCGATGGCACACTGATCAACACCAGCGGCATCGGTGGCGGCAGAGTAGAGATTAAAGGTGGAAATGTCGCGCTCAACGGTGCGCGAATTTATGCGCTGACACTGGGAAATATTGATGGTAGAGGTATCGATATCAGTGCCCAAAAGTTGCGAGTGCAAAACGGCACTCAATTTTCTACTTTCACTCTGGGAGATGGTGCTGGAGGTAATATTAACTTGCGCGCTGCTGATTCGGTAGAAATCAGCGGGGTGGGAGTTGATGGCTTTCAACAGGTGGTAATTAAATATCTGGTATCGGGAACCACAGACCCGTTTGACCCGCTATTTACGCTGTTTAATGGTAGTGCTGGTGCTGGTTCGGGGGGGAATATTGCGATCGACACTAGCAGCTTGCTACTTAACAATGGAGTAGTAGGTAGCGGGATAACTTTTGGTGCGGGAAAGGGCGGAAATTTAATCATTCGCGCCAATACTTTTGAGATGGTGAGTTCTGGAATCAACAACGGGACAGCGAAAGAAAGTACCGGTGCTTCGGGCAGTATTACTATTGATGTCAATCGATTAATTATGCGCGATGGTTCTCTTCTGGGTACCACTAGCTACAGCAGCGGCCTGTCGGGGAATGTCAACATTAAAGCTGCTGAATCAGTCGAATTGTCTAACAGCGGCCCGAGAACAGTTGTATCAACTGGAATTAGCACGCTGAGTATCGGTTCTAGCGGACGTGCTGGTAATATTAACATTGATACGAAGCGGTTGAGTCTCTCTGAGGGTTCTGCGTTTACCTTAGGAACGGGTGTTTTAGTTGGCAGGTTTTTGTTTTCTCAGGATGGCGGGCCTGCGGGAAATTTAACAGTTAGGGCGAGCGAATCAGTAGAAATTTCCGGGATTTCTCAACTTTTGACCAGCGGAATTCAAAATGCTAGTGCGCTGACTTCTGGAAGTTTGAGTTCTAGTCGCGGCGGGGATATTCGCATTGATACTCCCAGCTTAACTGTGCGGGATGGGGGGATAGTTACTACGAGTTCTTTGGGTAGCGGAGATGGGGGGAATATTACTGTGAATGCCGATCGCATTTTGGTCAGCGGTAGCGGTAATAACGGTCTGTTTGTCAGTACAATTGATGCTTCTGTTGGCAAGACATTCGGTACTAATCCCAATGCTACAGCAAATGCGGGCTCGTTGAATTTGAATGCGCGCGAAAGGCTTTCTGTCACAAATGGAGCTACAGTTACGGTGCAGGCTACGGGAACCGGGCGCGCTGGTAATATCAATATTGTCGCAAATGCGATCGGCCTTGACAACAAAGCGAGAATTGACGGCACAACTGTATCGGGTACCGGAGCAAATATTACTCTGCAAGCGCAAGACATCCAATTGCGCCGCGGGAGTCGAATTACCACCGATGCGGGCAATTCTGACGGCGGCAATATCAACATCAACAGTGGCATTCTGCTGGCTCTCCCGCAAGAAAACAGCGATATTACTGCTAACGCCCGCACAGCAGCCGGGGGCCGGGTGAATGTCAATGTCCCCAATGTTTTTGGCTTTACAGCAGTTAGTCGCGAACAAGTCAGAAGCAGGTTGAATCTCAGTGACGCGCAATTTGCAGCTTTGCAAGTAAGTCCTACTTCTCTGCTTCCCACCAGCGACATTGCTGCAATTTCCCAAAACGCTGGCCCGGCTTTGCAAGGGGCGGTAACATTTAGTTCTTCTGGGGTGAATCCGGCTCAAGGATTGGTGGAACTACCACAAAATGTGGTCAACCCGGCTGCGTTAATTGCGGCTAATCCCTGCATCAGAGGTGCCGAGAACGAGTTTACCGTGACTGGTCGCGGGGGAGTGCCGCCGAGTCCTAATGATGCCCTCAGCAGCGCTCCGCCGCCGTTTCCGTGGGTGGAAGGTTCGGCAGCGGATTCTGTAACGGATGTAACGGATAGAGAAAAGAGGTTCGAGGGAGGAAGAGGGAAGAGGGAAGAAAGGGAAAAAAAGGCTCAGGAAGTTGTTCCGGCGCAAGGTTGGATGGTGAATGCGAAAGGGGAGGTGACGCTGGTTGGATACAATCCGGGTAATGCTGCTGACTCTCGCAATCTTCGATCGCATTCTGTTTGTGGGCCGCGCTGACAAGATGTTTTTTACTGCCGATAAACGCGGATAAATATGGGTGCTCATCTGCCTTCCCACAGGGGTCGCTCTGGGGTTTTGAATCGATCTAAAATACAAGTGCTTGAATTCTATATGAAGTTTACCCGATCGCTCAAACAAGCAATTCTGTTATTTGTGATTTCCTGTCTGCTAGCCGTGACAATGGTTCCCGCAGTTGCTCAGATGAATCCGCCGCCTGCGTTACAGCTTCTGAGACAAGCTAAAACTCTCTACACTTCGGAACGTTTTTCCGAAGCTGTACCGCTGTTGCAGCAAGCGGCGGTGGCTTTTGAGGCAAAAGGTCAAAATCTCGATCGCGCCGCCGCTTTAAGCAATTTAGCTGCCACCTACGGGCAGTTGACACTTTGGGAACCAGCAGAACAAGCTGTGAATGCTAGTTTATCAGTTGTGCGATCGCAACCGACAACTCCCGAACAGCAGCGGATATTGGCGGAAACTCTCAACATTCAAGGACAGTTGCAACTCGAACGCGGCCAAACTCAAGATGCGATCGACAACTTGTACTTAAGCGCTAAAATATTCGAGCAAATTGATAACAAGAACCAACTTTTTCAAGTTCAAATCAATCAAAGTCGGGCTTGGGAAAATCTCGGGCTTTACCCCAGAGCTTGCAAAATCCTGTTAGGTTCATTGAAGTTGGAAAACAAAACTTGCGAAGTTTCAACGGCGGGTTTAGCCACTTTGAAAAATCAGCCGATTTCCCTGGAAAATGTGCGGGGAATGAATGCTTTAGGCAGGGTGCTGCGGGTTTTAGGGAAACTCGATCGCTCCCAAGAGATACTTTTATTAGGATTTGATGCGGCAGTCCAATTGGGACTCAGACAAGAGGAAGCTGCAATTAATCTGAATCTTGGCAATACGCAACGCGCTAAAAGTAATAAACCAGGTTTAAGCCCTCAACAGCGGGCACAGTTGGAAGGCTCGGCCCTAGATTATTATGCTCGATCGGCAGAGGCGAATCTGGGAGCATCAACGATCGCGATGCAGGCGAAGTTAAATCAGTTGAGTTTGTTGGCTGACAGCCAAAAGTCTTCGGAAGCAGGGGCTTTGTGGCAATCGATCCAACCTCAAGTCTCTCAATTTCCCTCGAATCGCGCGGGAATTTACGCTCAAGTTAATCTAGCAGAAAGCTTGATGAAATTGGATCGTTTCCCGATCGCAACTCCAGGTTTGAACGATATTGACAAAATGCTCTCCTTGGCTGTGGAATCGGCAAAGCGTTTGGGTGACAAGCGCATCCAAGCTTATATTCTAGGAGCTAGGGCCAAGGTGTACGAACGAAAGCAACAGCATTCTGCGGCTGAAACTCTGACTGTTGAGGCTTTGAGTTTGGCACCGGCTTTTGAGTCTCCCGATATTGCTTACCAATTATTGTGGCAACTCGGACGCATTCGGAAAGCTCAGGGAAATGCAGAAGGGGCGATCGTTCAATATACTCAAGCTGTGAATGTACTGTCTTCTTTGCGGGGCGATTTGGTGACAGTCAATCCCGAAGTGCAATTTTCGTTTCGGGAAAGTGCCGAACCGGTTTATCGGGAATTAGTCGAACTGCTTTTGGAAGAAGAATCTCCCAGTCAAGATAAGTTAAAGCAGGCGCGCCAAACGGTAGAATCTTTGCAGTTGGCGGAATTGGATAACTTTTTTCGGGATGCTTGCGCTGATGCTAAACCAAAGTCGATCGAGGAAATCGATCCGAGGGCGGCGGTGATTTATCCGATTATTTTGAGCGATCGTTTGGAGGTAATTTTGTCAATTCCCGGCAAACCTCTGCGCCGCTACACTACTAAGAAGTCTCAAGCCGAGTTAGAAACTGCCTTGAGACAAGCCAAAAATGCGATCCGACCTGCTGCTTTTCCCCGCGACAGGTTGCAGCTTGTCCAAGAGGTTTACGACTGGTTGATCCGCCCAGCAGAGGCGGATTTGACCGCCAGCGGAATTAAAACGCTGGTATTTGTGCTCGACGGTTACTTGCGCAATCTGCCGATGGCTGTGCTGCACGATGGCGAAAAGTTTTTGGTAGAAAAATACAGTATTGCTTTGGCGCCGGGACTGCAATTGCTGGCACCGAAGCCGCTGAGCCAAGTCAAGTTAAAAGTGCTTACCGCTGCCCTCTCGGAGGCGCGTCAAGGCTTCTCGGCTTTGCCGGGGGTGAAGCGGGAAATTGAACAAATTTCAGCGCAGATGCCGGCGAGCGGGCTGCTGAATCAAGAGTTTGTCAGCGGACGGTTGCACGATCGCATTAAAGCTTTGTCTTACCCGATTGTCCATTTAGCAACTCACGGTCAGTTTAGCTCGAATGCGACGGATACTTTTATTGTGACTTGGGACGATCGGGTGAATGTCAAGGACTTCGATCGGCTGCTGCGAGATCGCACTGGAGACAACCAACAGCCGATCGAGCTTTTGGTGTTGAGTGCTTGCGCGACGGCTTCGGGCGATAACCGGGCGGCTTTGGGTTTGGCTGGTGCCGCAATTCGATCGGGCGCCCGGAGTACCGCAGCCACGCTTTGGCAAGTCAACGACGAATCTACAGCTATTTTTATGACTGAGTTTTACAAGCAGCTTGCTACTTCTAAAAGCAGCAAAGCTGAAGCCCTCCGCAACGCTCAATTAACCCTGCTGAAAAACCGAGAGTATCAAAATCCCTATTTCTGGGCACCTTTCGTGCTCGTGGGGAATTGGCAATAATTTAAGATGGCCAAACAGGCCAAACAGGCCAAACAGGCCAAACAGGCCAAACAGGCCAAACAGGCCAAACAGGCCAAACAGGCCAAACAGGGCATTGGTCAACCCTTCTCTTTCGCAAGCTGTCAACTGTCAACTGCCAACTGGCCTGGGAAAAAATTTTCGCTATTTTTGCAATCTTGTCTAGGCTTGTTGCAACCAGTCCATCAATCAGAAACCGGGTTTCTGGGCCTTGGGTGTCAGTCTGGGAAAAATGCCAATTCCCAGTTCGTGTTGGTTTTTTGTAAAAAATTGTAAACTGGTGACGAGTGCTTTTTGCATCTGATATTTTTTCGAGGAGTCCCATGAAGCAACTTTTGATTGCTGAGCGCTTTTGCCTGATAGCCCACGTCTTATCAATGGCTTTTGGATTGGCAGGGTTGCTGCT
>JAYUGZ010000090.1:0-5985 GCA_043767465.1 Cyanobacteriota bacterium | reverse complement strand
AAATCGCGATTGCAGGTGAAATGAGGCCACAGTCATCCATAAGGAGGAGGCGCGATCGCGAGGGCAGTCCGCTAAAATAAATGAGATATTAAAACCGCAATCTTTCTTTACAATATAAAAAACCGAAGGCTGAAACCGACGGGAGGAACTATCGTGACGAATCAAGTTTTTTCAGAAGCAGAAGAAAAGCAACCCCTTTCCCCGGTGCAGAGCGGGCGGGATAGGAACTCCGTAGTGGATGCGCCTGAAACTGGCATCTCAGATACGTCTCGCTGGCACTTCTCCTCTGAGGAAGATGAACGAGAAATTCCTCTAGAAGTTCCAGAAATGGATGGGGAACAATCAGAAGTTTCGGAAGCAGAAGAGCCAGAAGTTCATTCCAGTAAAGGACTCAGGTGGCCGACGCTGTTGGCGGGCGCAGGGATTGGCGTGGCTGCAACGCTCCTAGCAGTAAACTTGACTGCGGGTAAGCAGAGCGCGCGTCCCCCAGTTGCAGCCCCAGCGGCGGCTCAGCAAGGGACTGCTCAAACTGTGACAGTGGCGCCTGTGGCATCTGCGGAGGTGGCTCAAACTCTGGAAGCGACGGGGAGTGTCGCGCCCTACGATTTGCTGCCGGTGCTGCCGCAAGCCAACGGTTTGCAAATCAAGCAAGTTTTGGTGAAGGAAGGGGATGCGGTAGAAAAAGGTCAGGTAATGGCGGTTTTGGATGATTCGGTGTTGCGATCGCAAATTGCCGAAGCTGCTGCTAAGGTAGAATCGGCAAACTCTACGGTAGAACAAGCGCAAGCTCAGGTGCAACAAGCTCAGTCTACCCAAAAAGAAGCAGAAGCTGGTGTCGAGCAAGCCGAAGCTGGCGTGGAAAAAGCCGTGGCTGAATTAGCGCAAGTTAAAACGGGTGTTGGCCAAGCCCAAGCTGGTGTGAATCAAGCTAAAGCTGGTGTGAATCAAGCCAAAGCTGGCATTGCTTCGGCCCAGGCTAAATTAGCTCAAGCTCAACGAGAAGTAAATCGCACCCAAAATTTGGCTACGCAGGGAGTAATTAGCCAGCAAGATTTGGAAAAGCGCAAGACTGAGCGAGAAACTGCTGTTCAAGATGTGAACAAAACTCAGGCTGATTTGAATAAAGCTTTGGAAGAACAGAACAAAGCAGCGGAAGAAGTGCGATCGGCTCAAGCTAAAGTAGTTAATGCCGAAGCTAATATCAATACGGCGCAAGCTGCTGTCACCAGTGCGAGAGCTAAGGTGAATACTGCGGCCACAACTATTAGCAGCGCCCGAGCAAATGTGGGGAACAATGCAGCAGGTGTTCGCAGCAATGATGCGCGAGTTAAACAGTTGCAAACTCAACTCGAACAAACTATAGTCCGAGCGCCCGACAGCGGTATTGTATCCGAAAGAATTGGTCGAGTTGGTGATGTTTCTTCGGGAAGTCAGAAACTATTTTCGATTATTCGGGGAAACAAGCTGGAACTGCAATTGAAAGTGCCGGAAACTCAGGTTTCGCAAGTGCAACCGGGAACGGCGGTGCAGATTACTTCGGATTCTGACAAGCGGATTAAGTTGTCAGGAACTGTGCGCGAGATTTCGCCGTTGGTTGACCCGCAAAATCGACAAGCTACGGTGAAGATTGATTTGCCGACAAGTGAGTTTTTGCGATCGGGAATGTTTTTGCGCGCCTCGATTTCGACGGCGACGACGCAAGGTTTGAAAGTTCCTGCTAAGGCTATTTTACCACAGTCTGACGGCAGTTCTATTGTTTACAAACTTGTAGGCGAGGACAAGGTGCAGGCTCAACCTGTAGAAGTTGGGGAGATTACTGGGGGCGCGGTTGGGGATTTGACGAGTGCTCAGGTTCAGATTAAAAAGGGCCTGAAAACGGGGGATAAAGTGGTGGTTGCTGGGGCGGGTTATCTTAAGGATGGCGATCGGGTGAAAGTCGGTAGTCAGTAGTAGGGGCGGTGCCCCCGTGCCCGCCCTCTTTAACAGTAGTCATTATTTATTGTAGGGTGCGTCAGGTGATAATTTGGCGATTACAGACTAATAATTTTCCCCTGACGCACTTTACGACTTGTTAGTTACAATATATTTTAAGAGGACTCGCATCCCAACAACATACCTCATCTTTCTGAGAACCGCTATAGATATTTGGAGCGGGCAAGATGTCCACTCCACAATAATTTAAAGAATCAGATTAGTTAGTTAGTAAATATTTGGAGCGGACAAGATGCCCACTCCACAATAATTCCAAGAATAAGAACTATATTCCCCATTCCCGATTCCCCATTCCCGATTCCCCATTCCCAATTCCCCATCCCCAATTCCTATTATGTCTTTCAATATTTCGGCTTGGTCGATTAAACAGCCTGTCCCGACGATTGTTTTATTCTTAATTCTGACAATCGGGGGATTAGTTTCGTTTCCGGTTTTAGGCATTGATGATTCACCTAATATCGATGTGCCTTCGGTTTCGATATCTGTCAGCCAACCAGGGGCAGATCCGGCAGAACTTGAATCACAAGTTACGAAAAAAGTAGAAGATGCTGTGGCTGGTTTGGGTAATATTGACCACATTATTTCTACTGTTAATGATGGTTCTTCTAATACTACAGTTAACTTTTTGTTGGGCACAAATAGCGATCGCGCTACGAATGATGTCCGCAATGCGATCGCCCAAATCCGCCAAAGCCTGCCCCAAGATATCAACGATCCAGTCGTCAAGCGGGTGGAATTTGCCGGTAGTTCTATTATGTCCTATGCCGTGGTGTCCGATCGCCAAACGGTAGAACAGTTAAGCGAATTAATCGACCAAAACATCAGCCGCGTCCTCCTCTCCGTCAAAGGTGTGGCTCAAGTGCAGCGAATCGGAGGCAAAGATAAGGATATTCGAGTCGATTTAAATCCCGAACAACTCCAAAGTCTGGGGATTACAGCTACCCAAGTTAACGACCAAATTCGCAATTTCAATATCAATCTTCCCGGTGGACGCACTGAAATAGGCAATTCCGAACAAACAGTTCGCACCATCGGTAGCGCCAAAACCATCGAACAGTTGCAAGCTTATCAAATTACTTTGCCAAAAGGCGGTTTTGTGCCGCTTTCTAGTTTGGGAAAAGTTGAGGAAGGCTATGCAGAAGCGCGTCAGGGCGCGCGGCTCAATAACAAGCCAGTCGTAGCTTTTGCTATCCTGCGCAGCACCGGCAGCACTCTGGTGACTGTGGAAGAAGCGGTGCGCGAAGCTGTTAAGAAAATGGAAAAAACTTTGCCACCGGATGTCAAGCTGGAACTTATTTATACTTTAGGAGATCACATCCGAGATTCCTATGAAGCTTCTGTTGATGCTTTGATTTTAGGGGCGGTTTTAGCGATTATCACAATTTTTATATTTCTGCGGGATTGGCGGGCGACTTTGATTGCTGCTGTGGCTTTGCCGCTGTCGGCAATTCCTACTTTTGCTGTGCTGAGAATGGTAGGATATACGCTTAACGGGATGACTTTGTTGGCGCTGTCGTTGGTGGTTGGTATATTAGTCGATGATGCGATCGTCGAAATTGAGAATATTGAACGGCACGTCGGGATGGGGAAAACGGCTTATCAAGCTTCTTTGGATGCTTCCGCTGAAATTGGTTTAGCTGTCGTTGCTACCACGATGACGATTGTTTCGGTATTTGCGCCGGTGGCTTTTATGCCGGGAATTCCGGGTCAGTTTTTTCGACCTTTTGGCGTGACAGTTTCGGCATCGGTGTTATTTTCGCTGTTAGTAGCCCGCACCGTGACTCCGATGATGGCGGCTTATTTGTTTAAGGATAAACCACACCATCAGGAACTTAAAAAAGACCAACTTTCTTATCAGTATCGCCGACTTTTGACTTGGGCGCTGAAGCATCGGGCGATCGTCCTAATTTTAGCTGTTGCGTTGTTTTTTGGCAGCGTGCAGTTAATTCCTTTGATTCCCACGGGTTTTATCGATCGCGATGATACCGGACTTTCCACAGTCTCGATCGAATTACCGCCCGGTTCCACCTTGTCACAGACAGATTTAGCGGTGCAGCAAGCAACTAAATTATTGCTCGCGAATCAAGCCGTAGAAAGCGTTTTGGAGACCGAAGGCGCTCCCACAGTCTCTGGGGGCTCTGGTGGCGGCGGCGGCCGTGCTAGCGGCGTAAATACAGCCAGTCTGTACGTGAAATTGAAGCCTGCCAATCAGCGGATCGGACAACAGAAGTTTGAGGAGGAAATGCGGCCGAAACTTGCCGATGTTCCGGGTGTGCGGCTGAGTTTTGCTCAAGGGCGTGTGGGCGGTAGGAAGCAAATGTCGATCGTCCTCAAGAGCGAAAATGCGGAAGCTTTAACTAAAACTGCGGAAACTCTGACGCAACAAATGAGGCAAGTTCCGGGACTGATTGAGGTACAATCTAGCGCGAGTTTAGTGAAGCCGGAGATTTTGGTAAAACCCGATCCTCTTCGGGCGGCGGATCAGGGAGTTTCGGTGCAGCAAATTGCTCGCACTGCATCTCTGGCAACCATTGGAGATATTGACTCGAATCTTGCTAAATTTGATTTACCCGATCGACAAATTCCGATTCATGTGATGTTAGCACCGCAGTTTCGCAGCGATATCGAAACAATTAAGAATCTGCAAATACCGGGTAAAAATAATACTTTGGTGCCGTTGCGGGCGGTAGCGGATATTGCTTTGGGCAGCGGGCCTTCTCAGATCGATCGCTATGACAGAGCTCGTCAAGTATCTGTAGAGGGCAATTTGTTGCAAGGTACAACATTGGGAGAAGCTGTTGCTGCGGTGAAAAAACTGCCTGCAATGAATCCTTTACCCCCTGGAGTGGAACAAGAATCGTCTGGCGATGCGAAGGTGATGCAGGATATTTTCAGCGGTTTTGCGGGGGCTCTGGGAACGGCGGTACTGTTTATTTATGGTGTGTTGGTGCTGTTGTTTGCGAATTTCTTGCATCCGATTACAATTATGGCGGCATTACCTTTATCTTTGGGTGGCGCGCTGTTGGGACTTTTGGTAGGACAAAAATCTCTCGGTTTGTATGCTTTGATTGGCGTGGTTTTGCTGATGGGAATTGTGACGAAGAATTCGATTTTGTTGGTGGATTACGCGATTATGAATCTGAAGGAAGGCGAACCGATGTATGAGGCGACGCTGGATTCTGGTGTGGCGCGGTTGCGGCCGATTTTGATGACAACGATCGCCATGATAGCTGGAATGGTGCCGATCGCGCTGGGAATTGGTGCGGGATCTGGGGTGCGGAGTCCGATGGCGATGGCGGTAATTGGCGGTTTGATGACTTCGACGCTGTTGACTCTGGTGGTGATTCCGGTGATTTTTACTTATATGGATGGTTTACAAACCTGGATTTTTAGTCTGGTGCGGGGGAAGAAAAGATCGAATTCTGCTGTGGTGCGATCGAAATAAGCAGACAGCAATGTCGTTTCCCTACCAATATCCTGTATTCCGGGTAGGGAAACGGCACGGCGCCTTGTCCGACTGCGGTGTTGCTGCCGATCGGGCGATCGTTGCTAAATTGTTTTAATTGATAGCTGCGTGCATACAGATTTTGTCGATTGTCCAAATATGCAGGTAGAAATAATAACATCTTTTGTTGCCAATAAAACAAAAAAATCTGCCCAAAAAAACTTTTAAAACTCGCAGAATTTTTTGAAAGAAACCCTGATAGATAAATATGGCCTGGTGCAGATGTCAAAATCGCCCTCGCCTGTTTTTAGTAAGCAGGAAAAAACATGGCAGTAATTCTCGGTACATCCACAAATGACATTCTCGTCGGCACGTCACTGGATGACAACATCGCAGGCTTAGATGGCAATGACACCATCAGTGGCTTAGATGGCAACGACACCTTACTCGGCGGTGCAGGAAACGACATCCTCAGTGGGGGTGCAGGAAATGACTCCCTCCTTGGTGGCGAAGGCGATGACACCCTGGATGGAGGTATCGGCAACGAC
>JAYUGZ010000089.1:0-5986 GCA_043767465.1 Cyanobacteriota bacterium | reverse complement strand
TTAGCCCAAATCTTAGCCGAACACTCTCCCCAACGCACCCTAATCTTCACCGGAGACAACGCCACAGTCTACCGAATTTCCCAAGAATTTCTCATCCCCACAATTACCCACCAAACCCCAGTCAAAGAAAGACACGAAATCCTAGATAAATTTCGCAGCGGCGAATACAAAACCCTCGTCGCTTCCCACGTACTAAACGAAGGAGTGGACGTACCCGACGCCAGAATTGCTATTATACTGTCAGGTACAGGAAGCGAACGCGAATACATTCAGAGATTAGGTAGAGTTCTCCGCAAGAGTAGCGATGCAAACAAACTAGCAATTCTCTACGAAGTCGTCACCGAAGATACCAGCGAAGAAAGAACATCCCAGCGCCGCCGAGGCGGAATGCAAGTTCAAAAAGCCCAACCCAAAATACAAATAGAACAGCCACAGCCCGAATATCAAAAATTAGAAATTGTCAAACCAACACCCATTTACGGAGTTAACCGAGAGACAACGAAAAAAGCAGCAGAATCACCCGCAAAATGGGGAGATGATGATGACATTCCCAATACAACAAAAAAAACCGCAGAATCACCCGCAAAATGGGGAGATGATGATGAAATTCCCTGGTAGCCAGCCTAAATTCTTCCTTCTTCCTTCGATCAACTGTCAACTGTCAACTGTCAACTGTCAACTGTCAAATGTTACCCACTGATTTACTAAGCCACCGCCAAAACGGCGAATCAATCATCCCTCTCTGCCTCAAGATAGATGCGAAAAACCTAGATGCAGCTACCGAAATGATTGATTGCTTCCAAAGTGCGATCGGCAAAACCCAAGGCGAACTCGACGGACGCTTGCTAGAATTAGAAGGCGACAGCCCCGACTATCGGCTGAAACGGGGATTAGCACACCTCCTCAAAGGCGGTTTCAGCACCTTAGAAGTCATCAGCCCCTTAGAACCATCGGACTTGAGACAGCGGGTATTTGCGTTGTCCGCGCGATCGACTCCCAGCCTACAATCCACCCAATTAACCCTCGAAACCGTAGCCACAGAGCTCAGCCAAGACTTAAACAGAGAAGTTTTTACCCACGAAATCAAAACAGGTTTATACGCCGATTTAAACGAAAACAAAATTCTCACCGAATTTGACGCACCAACACCCGAAAACTTACTTCACAGATACAACCTTTCCCAAGTCCAAGGCATATTTTACCGAGCAAGTCAAGTCCAACTAACCGCCCACCGCAACGATCCCGGAGAATACAAACTCCTCTTTCGGTATTTAAAACTATTTCAATTAATGACCTACATCGAAGGCGATGCAGACCACGGTTTCACCCTCACAATAGACGGCCCCACAAGCTTATTCAAACCAAGTACCCGCTACGGCTTAGCCCTCGCCAAAATGTTGCCCGCACTCCTACACGTCACCAAGTGGAGTATGCACTCAACCCTGCAAACCAAAGATACTTTTAGCGGCGTTGTAAAAACAGGTAAATTTACCCTAAATTCCGACTGCGGTTTAGTCAGCCACTATCCCCCAGGCAAACCCTATGATAGTATGTTAGAAGCAGCATTTGCAGAGCGATGGGACAGCTTAAAAACCGAGTGGAAACTCGAACGAGAAGTTGATTTAATCCCAATTCCCGGAAGCGTGATGATTCCCGACTTTCGGTTAGTACATCCCGACGGGCGAGTGTTTATATTAGAAATAGTCGGCTATTGGCGGCCCGAGTATTTACAAAAGAAATTTGCTCAAGTACAGAAGTCTGGATGCGATAACTTGATTTTAGCTATTTCCGAACGGCTGAATCTGGAAAAAGCCGGAGTGAATGTAAAAGAAGTACCAGCAAAAGTAGTCTGGTTTAAAGATAAATTGTTGCCTAAATCAGTCCTAGAAGTTCTGGATGATTAGATCACTCGGCGGTTGAAACCGCGTTTATAAAAAACAAAGAGACTCGGCGGTTGAAACCGCGTCTACACAAACAAAGTCCGCCTGCGCGGACTAAGAAATAACAGGGTATACTTAGGTCAGATTTTGTATTATACTAAATTTAGCCCGATCGCCAAATCCTCTCTCACCCTCAAACCGATTGAAAAATGGCAGATACAAGTATTGTCGATAAAATCAAAAAGCTGCTAGCCCTCGCCACCTCATCCAATGAAAACGAATCCACTGCGGCGGCCGCAAAAGCTTCAGTTTTACTCGCGCAGTACAATCTGGGCCTCGCCGATTTAGGCCCGAATAACCAAGAAGAGATCGATCAAAGCGGAGTTGAGACAACATCCAAATTTGTCACTTGGAAAATGATCCTGTTTTCGGGAATTGCGGAAGCTAACGGTTGTACTGGTATGCGGAACAACTATAGTGGTAGTATGTTTTTGGTGGGAAGTTCTACAAATCTGATTGTTTGTAAGCACCTGTATGAATATTTGAGTTCTGCGATCGAGAAACGGGCGAAATATCGCAAAGGAAGCGGCCGGGGACTGGCGTATCTGAACGCTTTTCGGGTGGGATGCGCCACAAGGTTGCGACAAAGGCTGCTGGAACAAAAGCGGGAGATGGAAGAGTCGGGGATTCCGGGATCGGCTGATACGGCGGCTACTCCTGCTATTGTAGTGCGATCGATGTTTGAAAAGAATGAACAGGCGATCGCAGATTATTTAGAAAGCCAAGGAGTTAAAGTCAAAACGAGGACAGATTCTCAAGTCAGCAGTGAGGCTGGTTTTAATTCTGGGTATGAAGTTGGCGATAAAATTAGTTTGCAGAAGCAAGTACAGCCGGAAGGTGATATGAAACAACTCAATGAAAGTCTTTGAGGTAAAAAAATGACAGTTTACGATCTAACTATTGCTAAAATCAGCCAAATGCCGGAGTCACTTGTTCAAGAGGTGAATGATTTCATAGACTTTTTGCTCCTCAAATACAACAGTGAATTGCCACAGCTTACTGAATCCGACTTTTCTGACTATTTAAAGAATTTAGAAGCCTACGAAGAAAAGTTAGCCCGTGGACAAATTCAATGGTAGGATCGCTCCAGCTACCTAAAAAGGCGATCGCCCTCAATCAATCAATCAATTCCGCTTCTTCAAAAATAAGTCGAGTCGTCAACTCCAAACCAGGCAACAACTCATCCGCGATCGGTGTATTATCCGTATAAGTTTGACTAGAACCATCGGGAAAAAAGCTTCTAATTAAAATAGCTTCTGGATCGATTACCCAAACCCTTAGAACACCAGCAGCCAAATAATCTTTCGCCTTCTCTTCAAACTCCTTCATCGTTTGATCCGGCGATATAATCTCAATCACCAGTTCAGGAATTGCCGGACAAGCTTCATTTCGCCGCCAACTTTTGGGCAGACGCGCATAAGAAATATACGTTAAATCAGGAACAGGTGCCCAATCTTTACCCTGACGCTTTAACAGAATTGCCCATTCTGGAAGCACTCGCCCGCGATTTTTACACGATACACGAATCAGGCGACATAAAGCAAACTGTAAAGTCGAATGAAAAAATTTTGGAGACACTTTAGGAACTGCTTCACCATCTACAAACTCATAATATACATCTCCGTCGGGCAAAGCTAGAAATTCTTCTAAAGTGAGTTTGGTTCCGATGCCTACCATGACTCGTAGCCCTCTCGCTAATTGATTCAAATATCAATTATACAAAATTTCCCAACATTCGTAAAAATAAGACCGGGCGGTTGAAACCGCGGCTACAGAAACAAAACCCGCCTCCGCGGGTTGAAGAATAGGCGGTGAAAATTACGTTTTACATTATTCTCTTGAGTCCGCGGAGGCGGACATCGTTTGTGTAGACGCGGTTTCAACCGCCGTTCGATCTTTGTTTGTCAAGACGCGGTTTCAACCGTACGTCCTACTTCACCCAAGCCCGATGAGCCATCAAAGCCGCAAACGGCTGCACTCCCCGCAACTGATTCGACAGTGGCAAATGACCCCTAGGCGCGCTCAAATCCCAAATAAACTCCTGCGGATACCGCGTCCAATTATTCCCCTTCTTCCAGCCAATTAGCGGCCACAACTTATCCCAATTCTTGCCCGAACTCAGCCAAATTTCCCGCTGCACCGAAAAGCCAAATTTGTTTTCTGAATGAACTTTCCACAGCGTATTAATTGTTTGCAAATCTGCCACCGGCAAACTCTCAACTTGCGTAAAATACAGCCACTTTCTCTTTACAGCAATCTCGCTCGCCAACCCACAAAGTTTGGTCAAAGTCAATAGATCGGCTTCTTGAAATTCCTGTAACGCCAATAATTGTTGCAGCGGAGTGTAATCCATGTTGGAGTCCGATCGCAATTGCACAACTCCAGTCGGAAAATTCGCTTGCAAAAACTCACTCGCTCTCGGAGAATCCGCACTGTAAAGAATTTGGTAAGCCTTACCCATTACCGCCGTCGGTTCCTCCGACTTGCGCTCTAATAAAAATTCCATCAACACATCCCAACCTGCATCTGCTATGTGTTGTTGTAGCAGTTGCAGTTGAGTTTTTTCCGAACCCGACCTCAACTGTGAGCGGAGTTCGGCTGTATCGGCCGCCGAGTCTAATGGAGAAGTAGAAATCGAGTCAGTCATGGGAAACTATCAGCTATCAGCTCTCAGCTATTAGCTGAAGCCCTGGTTTTCCCCCATTGTACAATGGTACTGACTTCGATTCACTTCTCTCTACTCGGATGTCTGCGCGCCATGTCGCCTATTCCGGCTCGATCGCACACTCGCAGCCATCACCCTACGGTTAATCATCTCATTTTGGCGATCGCTGCCATGTGCAACAGTTGGTTTTGCTCCTAATCGTCCACGATCGAAACCCATGCAGAGAACGAAGGCGGAAAAAAGTTGATGTCATATTGCGAGTCTTCCCACTCTTTCACCCACAGCGGTACAACGCCTGGGCGAGGAGTTTCCGCAAAGATCCGATCCTTGGACTCGATCGAGTGAAATAGCTGTTTCAAGGTATCTCCCCGATCCAAAGCAGAGCTGAGGATGTCGTCCAAGTCAGGATCGACCCGTTTGACGCGGTTTTTGTCCTCGTCAAGCCACAGAAGTTTCAAAGACTTCAGATCCCTCGGACTGAGGATGCTCTTGTAGTAGACGCGCTTGAGCGTCGCTACGGGCTCCAACGAGCGTTCGATCCGGCGAATTTGCTGAACTCGCAGGTAGTGCCATTCCGCTAAGCGCTTGCGTTCCGAAGGCGCGAGAGTTTCCTTGCCTGCTGCGTGTTTGTAGTCATAGTTAATCAAACTGCAAGCCATATTGGCCAGCAGGTGAATTAACTGTTTTTCCTTGGGTGTCGCCTGACGCCGTTCCTGGGTTCTTGTCAATACGCGCTGTCTGCGGGTAGTTTCGAGAGTATTTTCCATTGGGTTTTTACGAGATGAAATACGATTGTGCCAGATCCGAATCCCGAACATCAGATGGTAAGCAAGTTGAGAGGCGGGGAAACTCCACCGACAGACTCGCCTCACCCATTTATTTTCCCATTCACCGTTCTTGGAAACTGACTTCAACCCCCGGGATTAGGTAGACTGATCTTAAAATCGAGTTTTAACCGCCTCGCATCGAGGCGGTTAAAACAACAAACACAACCACAAACACAACAACAACCGATCGCGTCAATTATTTCCTGCCTTTACCTGTCTTTACCTCTTCTTGCTCCCCATCTTCATTCGTTCCAGTGTAGTTGAAGTCAGGATGACTCCCCGATGCCGTCAAATGCAAGGCTGATGAAGCTTGTGGGGCGATCGCCAAAGCGCTGGCGCTACCATGCAAAAAGCCCATGCCCGCTGAGGCAATTACCCCTAATACTAAGATGCTGTTTTTCATGTTCGATGACCCTGATTTGCGTAGATTGGCACTTTTTGGCAAACCCGATCTGTCAGAAATGGGTTGATGCAATAGCCCACTTGTCTTCTGATAAATCTGCCTGCCATAATCAATTTAGACAGGCACACCCGAAGAGCGATCGGAAACGCCG
>JAYUGZ010000088.1:0-5994 GCA_043767465.1 Cyanobacteriota bacterium | reverse complement strand
GAGGGCGTCGTTGTAGAGTAATTGGGTGGACATCCGGCCGGGATAGCGGGCGGTCATTTGCCAGAGTTGGGTTTCGTAGTAGCGATCGCCCGTTCCGAGTACAATAAATTGAGCGTCCGTATAGGCCATAAACAGATCGAGCATTTGAATGATCAAATCCAATCCCTTCTGTTCTACCAGCCGGCTCACCATGCCGATCAAAAAAGCACCTTTATTCACTTCCAAACCGACTTCTTCTTGCAGGGCAATTTTATTAGCTGGGCGCTTTTCAATAGTATCAACACTGAATTGTTGATGGAGGTACTTGTCTGTTTCTGGGTTGTAAGATTCTGTATCAATTCCGTTCAAAATCCCCGATACTTTGCCGCCTAGAAAAGATAGCAAACCTTCCAAAGTTTCGCCGTAAGCTGGGGTTTTGATTTGTTCGGCGTAGGTGGGCGAAACTGTATTTACGCGATCGGCAAACTGGACTGCCGCAGCCATTGTATTGTGACCTTGCATATACCAAGGACACCAAGTCATCTGCTCCAAACGCCAGCGCCAAGGCCCTTGATAAGCTAAATTGTGAATAGTAAAAACTGTGCTGATATCGGGGTCTTGGCTCATCCAAACAGGTATCATTCCTGTATGCCAGTCGTGACAGTGGATAATTTCGGGCTTCCAATAATTCCAGGCAAATTCAGCCGCAGCATTGGCAAAGAAAGTAAACCTCCAATCTTCATCTAAACCGCCGTAAACGCGCCTGGGCAAGAAAGATGGATGTTGCAATAAGTATAAAGGTACATCGGTTCCGGGCAAAACACTTTCAAACACGGAGAAGCTTTGGAACATCGCCGCCCCCTGGAAAACGGCTTTTTTGGGAACGTCCATTTTGTCGGAGACGAAACCGTAGTAGGGCATGAAGATGCGGACATCGTGTCCCATGCGGCGCAGAAATTTAGGCAAAGCGCCGACGACATCGCCCATACCGCCCACTTTGGCTAGGGGTGCTGCTTCGGCGGATACAAATAAAATTCGCATTATTTTTTTGTGTTCCTTAAGGTAGTTAGTCTAGATTAAGTTTAAATGGCGATCGGCACAATATTAACGCGGCGTGCAAAAAACCAGTATAAATCTGAGTTGCACAGGTGGATCTGGCACTTTACTCAAAAGGTGTGGTGGGGGCGGGTTTTTCTGATTGATCGATGGGTATCAAATATTTCGGTGAACCCGCCCCTACATGGATGGTAATTGGATAAAATCTACCGACAACTAGCGACTAATTCTCGGCATCACCCTCAAAAGTTTCCTCAAATCCAGCTAAAAAGTCATCCAAAGCAACAGAGGCGATCGCCAAATTAATACTATCAGCATCTTCCAATCCCCACGTGTTCACCCCAACCACTTGACCGGCCATATTAATCAACGGCCCGCCCGAATTTCCCGGATTGATCGTCGCATCAGTTTGCAGCACCTTCACCTCAGCAACTTCATCTTCATCATCCTCGCCCACCTCATACTCTTCTGGTTCGCGAATTTCACTAATAACACCCTGAGTTATAGTTGAAGCAAACTGTCCCAAAGGATTGCCAACAGCAATTACTCGATCGCCCACTTTGACATCAAAAGACAACTCTAGGGGAGGATATTCGTCGGGAGATTCTACTTGTTCTCCTGTTTCCAGATCGATCATAAAACCAGTAATCAAAAGCAATGCTAAATCCTCTTCCGCATTGCCAGTAAATACCACCTCTGCCATTCTCAGCTTTCCGTCGTTAGTTTCTACTAAAACCTGTTCGACTTCATCTTCCTCGTAGAAATAATCTTCATCGGCAATATCTTCGACAACGTGATAGTTAGTGACAATTATGTCAGGGGATACAAAAAAACCGCTTCCTGAAGAAATCTCTTCTCCTGTATCCCAATCCATCACGTAAACTGAAACTACCGACGGCAAGACTTGTTCGACAACATCGGAAAAGTTTCCCGTCTGGGTTTTAAACTCTTTCAGTTGCTGCTGCAAAGCTTTTTTGTCTGCCTGCATTTTGCGATAAAGTTCCTGAACTTTTTTCAATTCAAGCTTTAATTGAGTTTCTCTAGCGCTCATATTTTGCCTTTCCCTGAAATAGGTTGCTGATTTATTTGGGATGTTTGATTGTAGATTTAGGATTGTATGCTGACAATTATATGACTCAGGCCAAAGAAACCGGGTTTCTACGAAAAATCCTGGGCTTTATACCAATTTAATGTGAAGTTGCACATATCCCGATCCCCCTAAATCCCCCTTAAAAAGGGGGACTTTGAATTCTTGCTCCCCCTTTTTAAGGGGGCTGGGGGGGATCAGATTCTACGGGGCCTCATAAAAAATTGGTATTACAGCAAGGCATCTATCCATAAACCAGGTTTCTCAACATCCTGCGGAGCATCCTAAATTAGTCAGATATTTGTGAATTTGGCAATCTTATTTAAAATCACCATCTAAAATCTACAATCAGACTGCTATTGTACCTGTGAAAACAAAAGCGAACCGCCAATTATTTTTATTTTATAAAAGGCGATGTGTCTGGTCTCAAAGCATTGACAAATAGATGCTGATGTGGTTATGAGCCGCGTCGAACTTCGACAAATATTTCCTCTAAAATTGCACTAGCTCCCTGTTCGCGCAGGCGGTGAGCGAGGTCAATCCCCAGCATTTCAGCAGTATCTGCCGCCCCGGACACAGTATCTTTGACGAATCGTTGGCCGTCGAGACTCGATACCATTCCGGTTAAGGTTAATTGACCGTTTTCAATTTTGGTATTGACGCCGATGGGTACTTGACAGCCGCCTTCTAATTCCCGGAGAAATGCGCGTTCGGCATAACATCTGTGGGCGGTTTCCGAGTGTTCTAGAGCTTTAATCACTTCCATGATTTCTGTGTCTCCGGTGCGGCATTCGATGCCCAAAGCACCTTGCCCGACGGCGTGAAGGGAGATTTCAGGAGCGATAACTTGGTGGATGCGATCGCCCATTCCCAATCTTTCGAGTCCGGCGACTGCTAAAATAATCGCGTCGTAACCGCCATCATCTAATTTAGCGAGTCGAGTATTGAGATTGCCGCGAATATCTTTGAATACAAAATGAGGGAAATGGTGCCGCAGTTGAGCCAGCCTGCGCAGCGAAGAAGTGCCGATTACGGAACCTTCGGGGAGGGTGTCGAGTTGCTTGTCTTTGTGCTTGGAGTGAACTACGAGGGCGTCAGCGGGATTTTCCCGTTCGGTGACACATCCTAATATTAAACCTTCGGGTAAGTTGGTCGGTAAATCTTTGAGGGAATGCACGGCGAAGTCCGTTTCATTGTTGAGCATTCCGGTTTCTAATTCTTTGGTGAAAAGTCCTTTATCGCCGATTTTAGCGAGGGCGACATCAAGAATTATGTCCCCTTGGGTGGACATGGTGTGGACTTCAAAAGTGTGTTCCGGGAAGTGTTTCTGTAATTCTGCTTGCACCCAGTGGGTTTGAACGAGGGCGAGTTGGCTTTTGCGGGAACCGATGCGGACGGTTCGGGAGGGGGCGGATGTGGTTGGGGACATAAGATCGATCGCAGGATAGCTTGAAAACAGCCAGTATATTCACCTGATCTAGCGTACCGCAGGTGGGGACTTTAATTGCTGGTTGGGACAATTCGGGCGATAAAATAGTAATACCAGATATTGACTGGCAGCAGCAGCGAGCTTTGAGGGTGTTTCCAATTTTGCGTTGGCTTGGCTGGCTTGAGCCGATCGGCATTCCGAGCCAAAGGCAGCCGAGGATGTATGATTTTCCTAGAGTTAATGCGGATGAATGCGGTAGAAGCCTGCGGCAGAGTTAGCTCAAAGGTTGCTGGATTTGGAGAGAGAAATATAGACAGGAGGGGAAAAGGGCGATGTAATTGCGATCGAACTTCTCAACCAGGCTAATAGAGTACCATCAAAAGTTAATTGATCAAATTACTAAAGTCCTAAAACCATGAAAAATGCTCTTATGTAGCCCGTTACTTTTTATGTCGTGTCGATCAAACTTTTAGCTCTCAGTTACAGCAATCAATAACTGAACTTCAATTCCTAAAGTCTGAGCACTGCGAGCAAGAGCCTCATCGCCAGTAAGCAAAAGCAACTGATTAGAACTTGCTACTGCTAAATGTACTGCATCTAAAGTACGCAACGGTAATTCAAAGCGACTAATCCAATCGCGAGCTAAATTGTAATGAATTGGCTCTAAGGAGATGCGAGTATAAAAATTTTCATCCAAGTCACTTTGAAAATCGATCGCTATTTGTCTTGCCTCTTCTGGAGAAATTTCCCTCATTCGCAATTTGCGGGCAACTGCTGAAAACAGTTCTACCTCAACTAATTGACTTAGTGCAGGTTTGTCTTCAATCCTCAGTAATTCATCAATAGTATCGCTGAGAGCTTCTGGTAAATAGAAGGGGACAAGAACGCTGGTATCTATATAAATCAATACCGTGCTTCCTCCCTTAGCCTAATGACTGTTGCACTCATTGGCTCGCCCTTGACATTAATCGAGTTTCGGAATGCTTTACGCCTAGCTAAACGCTGCTCCTTGGATAGCGGCGGGACTACGCGAGCTACTACTTTGCCATCCTGTACGATTGTCACTTCTTCTCCTTTTGCCACCTTTTCCAAGATAGCTTGCAGATTCTGCTTGGCTTCTTCAACGCTAATCGCAGGCATCTTATTAGTTTTTTAGGTACAACTTAATTGTACATCAACGGGAATCCAAAATCGCAAATCGAAAATAGTATTAACGTTGTCCTGCTTGAAGTGCAGAATTTGCGATCGCAACAACATCTGACTGCCGTCCATTTTTGAGACTTATTCGGTACAACACCCCCAGCCTTTGCCACTCCACAGAAGTAGTGCAATAATTACCGCAAGTCTGGAAATAAGTTCCCTTCATTCCGCCTGCTAATTCAATACTTCTGTAAGTATCTCTGGGCAATTGTGAAGGAGGCGAAAACGGTTCATCTCTTTTCGCTTCGATGCTGCCAAAAGTACAGGCTCCTCCACGGCATCCTTTGCCTAAATACATTCCAACAATGTAGCCGTGGGAACCCGCTTGCACATCAAAATCTAGTTGCTGAGTGTCAGATAAAGGCAGTATATTGGGGAGGAAAATAGGGACTCGCGTTTTGCCTTTGATTTGCTGAAAGATGTTGTTCGCAGGAAAACGATTTTTAGCTTGATTTGTACCTGACTTATCGGGAATCGGGGGCAACTTTTGGACAAAATCTCTCCACTGCACAACTCTATTTTTACTAACGTTCAGAGTCGGAATCGAATATTTTTCTACGGCAATAGAAGGGCGACCATTGTTAAGGTCGAAGTTGCGGCGAATGACTGTATTTTCGGGTTTTCCTATGCCGTAAGTTGTGGCTGTGGAGCGGGCTTTTTCGCAGCTAATTTTGAAGCTTCCCATGTCGATGTTGCCATTTTCGGCTTGGTAAGACCAATTGTAACCTTCAGAAGTGCGATCGCGATCGCACAAAAAACGCGAAATTTCAAACCTCTTGGCAATATGAACGTCGTAGCGGCGCAGCTTGCGGCTGCTGGTAGATTGTGCAGTGTTGCGCTCGGGCACAATAAATTGGATGGATTGCCAGCCATCTTTGGAGGTATAATTAAACCACCGAATTTCTGTCACAGACACTTCTGGCCTTGCTAACGCGGAGTTTGGTGTCAAAAGTGCGATCGTCAAAGCAGTCACCACAGCAGCTAAAATCACCAAAAATAGCCCTCTTCCCCTCATCCTGATTTCCTATAGACATCACAACCATTCTGTCTTGCTTCCCCAGCTTAACTCGTTTCCAGGCTCCCAAAATATATAATATTCTCTGTCCGAAGAGAGGAACGAAGCAATCGCCAAGACTAAAATTGCTTCGTTTCTCTACAAAATCGCAAATTATCTTAGCGTTTCCCAGCTTGAATAGCAGAATTTGCAATCTTAATTACATCTGCTTCCCGTCCGTTTTTAATG
>JAYUGZ010000087.1:0-6002 GCA_043767465.1 Cyanobacteriota bacterium | reverse complement strand
AACGTTCGATCGCGGAGACAGCACTAATGATTGATGACTAATAACGTTCGATCGCGGGGACAGCACTAATGACTGATGACTAATGACTAATAACAAATGACTGATGACTATTGACTAACTTCGCCCCACCAAAAAATAAGCCATCATTTCTCCTTTACCTTTAATCTCAATAGCACCGCGCAGTTTAAACGAAAATTTGTCTTTTAAACGCTCGTAAACCGCATCTGTCACCTGAATTTCCCCCGGAATACCGTTTGATTCCATCCGGTGAGCAACATTCACTGTATCGCCCCATAAATCGTAACTGAATTTAGTTAAACCAATGACTCCCGCTACCACGCCACCAATATTGATTCCTATGCGGAGACTAAAGCTGTGATTGTTTTTGGTATTGAAGCTAGCGACAGCAGCTTGCATATCCAGTGCCATTTGGGCGATCGCCAAAGGGTGATTTTCCTGGGGTTCCGGCAAACCGCCGACTACCATGTAAGCGTCACCAATAGTTTTGATTTTCTCCAAACCGTGCTGTAATGACAACTGGTCAAATTGACTAAATATTTGATTGAGAACTTTCACTGTTTCTGTGGCACTTTTTTGAGATGCAAAATTCGTAAATCCCACCAAATCTGCGAATAAAACGCTGACATCCGAAAAACTGTCAGCAATTATGCTTTGTCCATTTTGCAAGCGCTCTGCAATCGCTTTTGGCAAAATATTTAAGAGCAATTGTTCAATTTCGTCTTTCTGAAATTTGGTGGTTTCCAACAGCAGCCGCGTTTCTATTTCGGCTTGTTCTCGATCGGCAATTTCCCGCTGCAACATCTTATTTTTATCCCTCAGTTGCAGCTCTAGTTCCCGCAGCCGCAATTGATTTTCTACCCGAGTTACCACCTCTATGGGTTCAAAAGGTTTAGTAATGTAGTCCACCCCACCAGCATTAAAGGCTTTTACCTTACTAGAAACTTCTACCAAAGCACTCAGAAAAATAATGGGAATGCCGCGAGTGCGATCGCTCGCTTTCAAGCGACTGCAAACTTCGTAGCCATCCATACCAGGCATCATAATATCCAGCAAAATCAAGTCAGGCTGAGCTAAATTCACAGATTCGATCGCCTGTTTGCCACTTGAGGCAAGTTGTACTTGATAGCCTTTCCTCGATAAGATCCGCTCCAGTAACGTTAAATTGTTAACACTGTCGTCAACAATTAAAATACTGCCCTTAAAAGGTTGAGAATATGGTTGATTCATCGGCTTGCTATCGGCTAATACGATGTGAGAGTTTAGATGAGGAATTACTTACTAAATCTGGTTGAGATTTTGTTTGCAGTTGCCTTATTTGAGGTATGTGGTATTAGTTAAAATTAAGATTAGTTTCAAATGTTAGAACTTACGCACTGGCGCTTCTCAACTTGATTTATCAAAAAAACTTCGTTGTAGCAGGGGAGCAAGAGCAAAAAAAGTCGGTTTAGGAGCGCTGAAGTACGTCCTAAACTCAAATTTATACTAATTTGTCATGCACAGCGAAAGCTTTGGCTAAAACTTTATATTGCGGGTATATCGATCGCCCTCCGCGTCGATTGATTGACTGGCAAGTTGAGTGGCTGCTGGCGGATTGTTTTGAAACCCAAAATATCTCACAAGTCCCACCGCTGTCGTAATTTGCACTACACTCACAGACTGCCGGGACACTTGCTACGGGCTAATTTTCGCGAAATTCTGAGGAGAACCGGACTCAAGGCTACGAGCGACATTGCGGGCGATCGAGAAATGGGCGTCATTTTTTCATCAGATGCTCCCCGAGTCTCCGATGCCGCATTTTATTAAGAAATAATACAATAATTTTACACATTTGGGGAGACTCCCGGAGGGAGCAAGTCAAACCATGCGATATCGCGATCGGCTCGAACCAAATTTTGATACTATTTAAGATTGAGAACACAATTTGCTATTGTCCGTCGGGGTAAAAACAATGAGCGATCGACCAATCATTCTCGGTATCGTCGGAGACAGCGCAGCGGGCAAAACCACCCTGACGCGAGGAATAGCCCAAGTATTGGGGCCAGAAAATGTCACTGTGATTTGCACGGATGACTATCACCGCTACGACAGAAAGCAGCGCGCCGAAATCGGACTCACAGCACTGCATCCCGACTGCAATTACCTCGACATCATGCAGCAGCACCTCAGCCTGCTGCGCACCGGACAAGCAATTCTCAAGCCCATTTACAACCACCACTCAGGTACATTTGATCCGCCGGAATACATCAAGCCCAGTAAATTTGTAATCGTTGAAGGTTTGCTGGGTTACTCAACTCGTGCAATCCGCGATTCTTACGATGTAAAAGTGTATCTCGCTCCCCCAGAAGCACTGCGAACTCAGTGGAAAGTTAAACGCGATATTATGAAGCGCGGTTATACAGAAGAACAGGTGCTTGCGGAAATGGAAAAGCGGGAACCGGATTCAGAAGATTATATTCGCCCCCAGCGCAAATTTGCTGACGTTGTAGTTAGTTTTTACCCGTCAGAAGCAGACAAAGAATCAAATTTAAGCGTCCGTTTAGTGCTGAGGCCGACAATTCCTCACCCTGATTTTACTGAGATTTTAGGTAAAGGCAGCGATAGTTTTAAACCTGCAATTCGCCTAGGACTCGATCGGGATATGGGCAAACCGGTGGACGTGTTGGAAATACACTCCGACGCTACCAGCGAACAAGTAAATGAACTGGAAAAGATTTTGTGCAACGAAATGCCCCACCTGCGGGGATTTTGCAGCGCCCAAGGCAACCCGGAAATTGGTAAACTAATTGGCACAACTGGCGAAGTTTTGCAAAGTTACCCGCTAGCTTTGACGCAGTTGCTAGTTGCATATCACATGATCAAAGCTATTCATTTCTATTAAGCTGTACAGCATTTAAATTGCATATTTCGGACGTTGCTCAAAGTTATTGTAGGGTGCGTCAGGGGGTAGGATTATTAGTTTATAGTCAAAACATTCTGCCCTGACGCACCCTACAAACTATTGATTTATCAGATGATAAAAGCAATTCATTTGTCTGAGTTTAGTTAGTGATTAGTGGTTAGTGGGCAGTTGTTATTGCAATGACCAATGACCAATAACCAATAACAAATAACCCAATACGGTTCACTTAAGACAGATCCCCCCTAACCCCCCTTAAAAAGGGGGGGACAAGAAGCTCTTAAAGTCCCCCTTCTTAAGGGGGATTTAGGGGGATCTCCGGGGCATAAATAGTGTTAAGTAAACCGTATTGACAAATAACCAATAACAGATAACCACTAACTAATAACGCATGATTTGAGAATCTGCAATTTTCCAAATACCATCCCAATACTCCAAGGTATAGCGAACTACCCTAGTATTAAAACTGCTAGTCTCGACTCGATCATCTCGGTAGACTGTGGCATCTTCCGTGACTCTGACTTCAATCGTGGCTTTGTTTCCAGAGCAGGGCGAAACGTTCGACCGATTCAACTTTTTGGACACCGTATCGGTAGTGAGAATTAGTGATTCTCAAATTGTCAATCCCTTTGACTGTATCACTATACAAAATACCTGTAGTCATTGTAGCCAACAATTGGCGATCGAATGGAGGAGCAAATATTTTCTGTTTTGCATCCAGCCACCGACCAATTAAATCCGAAGCTTGTCCGAGAGTAATATTCTGAGCTTCACTAATATAATTTTCGCAGTAATTTGTTACTAACGGTTGTCTGGTACAAGTAATATTTTCCGCTTTCGCGGGCGGAGTCAACCACAAAGGAGTTAAGATGGCAAGTAAGATAATCGGCTTCATATGTTAGAGTCCTCAATAGTAATCCGATCTACATCCTTCACTAACGACATTTCGGAAATTGAATTGTCTTGTTTTTGTCAATCAAAATTGAGCATAAATCCTCGGTGCTTGCAAAGTCGGGTTAGCAGTCGCTAATTGCTCAAATTGCATCGAGACTGGTAATTGACTTTGAGGTGCGGGCAGCATTTCGCCTCGGAAGTCGAGGATAGTGACGAGCAGCAGGTAGGCAACTGCTAACATTATAGAAATCACGCCGGTGATAATAGCAATAATTTTTGAACGTTCCATATTCATAAAAATTTAAGTGCAGCTAATATTAGCTTAACATTAAAAAGAGCAATTATCACTGTCTGTGATGCAATAGAATATAATCAGGTGCTACTTATTGATCTGACGAAAATGGAACCTCTTATAGATGCGCCAACTCCCACCGAGATGCCCAGGGCTACCCCAGTGGTGGAAACATTTAATCTGGGGAAGTTCTACCGTACTGGCTTCTGGATGAACGAAAAAATTGAATCGCTCAAAAGTTGCACTCTGACTGTCTCTGAGGGGGAAACTTTCGGGTTGTTAGGGCAAAATGGAGCGGGGAAAACTACGCTGCTGAAGACTTTGCTGGGTATAGTGCGGCCGACTTCTGGCAGGGCGCTGCTGTTGGGGAAGCCTTTGGGCGATCGCACTGTGAAGCAGCGAGTCGGCTATTTGCCAGAAAATCCCTACTTTTACGATTATCTCACGGGCTGGGAATTTTTGCAATTTGCGGCGGGCTTGTTTGAAATTCCCCCCTCGATTCAGCGGCAGCGAATTCCGCATTTGCTAGACTTAGTTGGGCTATCTCAAGCGGCGGCAATTAAAAAACAGTTGCGCCAGTATTCTAAGGGAATGCTGCAACGGATCGGCATGGCTCAAGCTTTGATTAACAATCCAGATGTGGTATTTTTGGATGAGCCGATGTCGGGTTTAGATCCGATGGGACGCTATCAGATGCGGGAGATAATTTTATCGCTGAAAAATCAAGGAAAAACGATTTTTTTTAATTCGCATATATTGTCGGATGTGGAGAAGATTTGCGATCGAGTGGCAATTTTGGCGAGGGGTGAATTAATCTGCGTTGGGGCGATAGACGAACTCTTGGGCAATACTAAAACTTACCGAGTTGAAGGTAGGGGCGGGCATTTGAATATCCTGCAAAAATGGATACCGGATATGGAAGTCGATAATGATTTGTGGTACGGTCATTTGCAGGGCGATCCGAAGGAGTTTATTTCTAGTCTGAGCATGACGGGAGGGCAGCTAATTGGGATGAATTTGGCTAAGCCTTCTTTGGAAGAATTTTTTATGCACAAACTTGAAGAAAGAGGGATTTATTCGAGCAGTTGAAGGGTGTTTTGCCTGCACAGCAGATCAGTGTTTATTGATGTCTTTGTCGCTTCGGGAGAAGGTACGCAAACTGCTGCTGATGCTGCGACAGCCGATCGCACCTGACTCGCATTGAATCAATCATATGCGGTAAATCTTCCAACAGATAATCGATGTCTATCTCTGGCGCGCGATCGGCAATTTCCTGTGAGACTGCACCAAAGCGATACAAGATATAGAGCAATACCCTTGGATTAACGTTTTTTGTGATTGCCAACCCACTCACTCCTTCGACAGAGATCTGTTATAAAAGCAATCGCAGTCAGCGGATTGAGATCGAGAGGTTATATAGCGGTTCTCAAGCGTGGTGAGGATAGCCCGTAAGCCCATAGCCCATAGCCCATAGCCCAGTCATACCTCATGTTTCTGAGAAAGGTTATACCTCCAGGAGTGTTTAATTATAATTTATGTTTCACAGGCAAAACGATCGCAAACTCAGTGCCTACTCCAGGCTCCGCATTTACCTCGATAGTGCCGGCGTGTTTTTCTACCGCAATCTGATGCACAATTGCCAACCCCAATCCAGTTCCTTTGCCGACACCTTTTGTCGTGAATAAATGGTCGAATATCTGCTGTTTCACTTCCTCTTTCATCCCGGTACCGTTATCAGCAATTTTAATTTTAATCTGCGCTTCGCCCAGTACATCGGTACAAATGGTGATGCGGTTGGGATTGACGGCAATTTCGTTAAAACCGCGTCCGAGATTTGAATCTTCTAAGGCATCGATCGCATTGGCAAGCAGGTTCATGAAAACTTGATTCAATTGACCG
>JAYUGZ010000086.1:0-2404 GCA_043767465.1 Cyanobacteriota bacterium | reverse complement strand
ATCCGATAATTGTACCAAATCCAAAAATAAAGCCGATCGGAGTAGCATTTCCCCAATAAGCTTTTTCAATTTCGGCAAATTCTGCCAAAGTCAAAACTTTGACATCATCTGGCAATATATTTTTGAGCATTAACTGGACTTTTTTGATGTCAGCACCGGGTTTGAGGTTGATTAAGCCGACATCAATTTCGTCAGGTTTGCGATCGGGAAACAAGTTCATGAATGTAGAATCGCTGGCAATGACATTACCGTCAGCCACGAAGGAAGTACCGAGAGTAAAGACTCCTCCTACTTGAATATTGCGTTCATTGAGTTCAGTTTCTAGGGTAGATTGTTTGTTAAAAATATTTGCAATTTCGCCATATTCAGGTCGAGAAGCTTGGTCAAACAACACCTGATTAAACATTTGAATATGAGGCAAGTTTTGATTCACATCAGGTAAATTAAATGTGATATTTCCGGGATCGATGCCAAAAATCAAAATCCCTCTAGTAGTGCGGTTTGTAGGATTTCGCCACTGTCCCATACCAATATATAAGGAAGTCACAGACTTGACTCCTTCAACTCCTTGCGCTTGATAAAGTCGCTCTCTGCTGAACTGTTTTACCGCAACAAAAGTTTCAAGTTGAGGATTAATTAAAACTAAATCTGTATGTAAACTTTGGTGCGGTTTAACGGCAGAGTCGAATAGTGCATCTCGGAATCCCAGTTGCACGAATATCAGAATATCTGCAAAGGCAATTCCTGCTATAGCAACAGCAAGACGAGTTTTTTCTCTAGTTACTTGCAACCAAGCAAGGGGTGTTTTGCGAAACATAAATTTTGTTTGGGAATGGGGAATTGGGAATTGGGAATTGGGAATTGGGAATTGGGAATTGGGAATTGGGAATTGGGAATTGGGAATTGGTTATTTATTGTCGATCGCTTAAAGCTGTTTGTTCAAGTTGGCGTTGCCGCATTAGGAGAAATAAAGGCAAACCCAGGGAAACACCAACCAGTAAATTACTGGCAATATAAATCCACAAATTTTTCATTTTCAGACGCGAACCTTCGCTAAAAACAAAAATCCACAAAACCACGGAAGACACGATGACATCCATGCCAAAAAAACCGGAAATTTGATTGGCAAATAATTGTCCGAAGAAAGCGTTAATATTTAACCCTTTTTCTAAGAGAAACGGGATAAACTGGGAATAGGGCAAAGCTGTTCCTAGAATACAGAGAACTAAGTAGGCAATTTTAAGCATTGGGAAACCTCCACTTTGTTAATTTTAAATCCCTGTATGGGCGAGTTTACTCAGTATTACTGAGTGCTTTAATATCGGATTGCATAATTAAGTTAATATTGCGCGAAATCTTGTCAATCTCCCAATCCCACCACCGAATTTGTAATAGTTGTGCAACTTCAGCATCGCTGAAACGCTGTTTGATTAAACCTGCGGGATTTCCTCCGACAACTGTGTAAGCCGGAACATCTTTGACTACAACGGATTTGGCGGCAATAATCGCACCGTCGCCGATTTTGACTCCGGGCATAATTACCGATTCATAGCCGATCCAAACATCATTGCCAATAATGGTATCGCCTTTGCTGGGTAGTTCGATTAATAGATTCATCGCTGTTTCCCAACCGTTGCCAAAGATGGGAAAAGGATAGGTTGAAATGCCGTCGAGTTTGTGATTTGCACCGTTCATGATAAATTTGACGTTAGTGGCGACCGCACAAAATTTACCAATAATTAATTTCTCACTCCCATAGTTATAAAGTACGTTTTTTTCAAAGTTTTCTGGATCGATCGGATCGTCGTAATATGAGTAATCACCGACAATAATATTGAGGGATTTTATGAAGTTTTTGATGAAGCAAACCCGGCGCTGATCTGCGATCGGATAAGGTTGATTCGGATCTGGCCCAATTTCTGTCATAACTTTCAATCCTCAAAGGTTCGTAGTCAGGATTTTAGTCCTGTTTAATTGCTACTTGCACTTGCAAATTTGTTAATCCCGCAACTTGTTTGCTGGCTTCAGGATTCAGGTGAATTTTTACCTCGACAACTCTACTATCCAAGTTTTCTCCTGGTTTGTTACTAAACACATTTTGTTTACTTACTTTCAAGGCAATTTCTTTGACAATTCCCTGCAATTCTCCTGAAAATGCTTGGCTAATAACTGCTGCTTTTTGTCCTAGCTTAATCTTGCTGATGTCGGTTTGATAAACTTCGGCAACGACTACCATTTGCTCGGTTTTCCCTAAGTCTGCAATGCCGTCATCGCTAATTTTTTCACCAGCACGAGTATGGATTTTTAGGACTTTTCCGGCATTTGGCGTGCGGATGGAAGCTTGATTTAATTCGGTTTGGGCGCGCTTCACTTGGGCGATCGCACTTTTGACTTCAGCTTCGGC
>JAYUGZ010000085.1:0-2408 GCA_043767465.1 Cyanobacteriota bacterium | reverse complement strand
ATCATTTTGTACATCAATTCCCCTGGTGGGATGGTGTCGGCAGGCATGGCTATTTTTGATACCATGCAGCACATTAAATCGGACGTGGTGACGATTTGCGTGGGCTTGGCTGCTTCGATGGGTTCTTTCCTGCTGGCTGCCGGTACGAAGGGCAAACGCTTAGCTTTGCCTCACTCGCGGATCATGATTCACCAACCTTCTGGGGGCGCGCGGGGACAAGCAACGGATATTCAGATTGAGGCGAAGGAGATTCTGCGCCTGCGCCACCAACTCAACGGTATCTATGCTAAAAATACCGGGAAGCCGATCGAGAAAATCGAAAAAGACATGGATCGCGACTATTTCATGTCCGCCGAGGAAGCCAAAGAATACGGCTTGATCGACAAAGTGGTAGAAGATCGTCCGTAAGTAATTTTTTCGGGTTAAGTAGTGCGGGCAGCCCTCGCACTACCCTAGTTCGCAGTAAATTTTGGCAGAATCTTTACATTTAAGGATTCTGCCATATTTAATGGTATCATCAACGCTCATTCATGCTAAATGGATATTGCAGATTATTACCGACAGTTAGGACTAAGGTCTGGTGCGAGTTTATCGCAAGTTAAGGCCTCTTATCGAAAGTTAGCCAGACAGTATCATCCCGATGTGAATCCGGGAAACGAACAGGCTAAGAATAAGTTTATTGCTATTACTGAGGCTTATAAGTTCCTGGTGAATATTGCGCCCGCCGATGTTGCGGAGTCGAAAGTTGCCAATTCAAGTCAGCCGCCTACTTCGACAGCGCCAGCGGAGGCGGTGAAAGCTCAACCACAGGCAGTTAAGGTGACTCGGAAACAGCAACCGAATCCAGATAGCCAGGATTTGTCGGCTGCGGACAAAAAGTTAAAGCAAGATGCTTATTTTGAACTGCAACAGTTGTTGAAATATCAAAGGTTTCCACGGGCGATCGCCCTAATTGAGGGTTTGGCCCAGCGGGTGCCCGAAGATTTGGAGGTGCGTCAGTGGCAGGCGATCGCCTATCAGCGCTGGGGACGGCATTTAATTGGCGAAAAGCAGGTTGATAAGGCGAGAATTTATTTGAAAAAGGCGGTGAAAACTGACCCTCACAATCGGGCTTTGTGGGCGGAAGTTGAGCGAGATTTTCGCAGGTTGGAACAGATTTATTGATTGGCCAAACAGGCCAAACAGGTCATTGGGCAAACAGGTCATTGGCCAAACAGGTCATAGAGGATTGGAAATTATTAGTTCGATTCTGTGGAGGTAATCAAAAGGTCTATATTTTTGAGTTTTTCTAAAATGACTTGGGTATTTTTCGGTCGGTTTTCCGGCAGGGGTTCCATCAATTGGTCGATCGAGTCTACGAATGATTGGTCAACATCTAATGCCTGGTTCCTCCAGTTAATCTTACCAGTTTGTTGATTGACGGGAAAGTCGATCGGCGGTATGCCTGTCAATAAGTGTACAAAAGTACGCCCCAGGGCAAAAAAGTCCGATCGCACTTCTGGTTTCCCTGCAATTTGTTCCGGCGCGCAGTATCCAGCAGAACCGATGGGTGTAGTATCTGCGCCTGCTTCTGCTGCGCAGCCGAAGTCAATTAATCGCAATTGGCGATCGGCTGCAAGCATCAGGTTGGATGGCTTAATATCCCGATGTACGAGATGATATTTGTGGATTTCCTGCAAAATCTGGGTGATTTGTTGCAGCCAATCGACAGCTAATGTTTGACAAATGTACTGGTTTTTATGTAAAAATTCTGCCAAGTTTTCACCCGCTATTTTTTCCATCACCAAACAAGACAATTTTTGCGAGTTATGGGCGAGTTTAATTTGGAAATAACCGTTTGGTTCGACTTGGGGAACTTTGGCTTTTCCCGCTAGCCAAATTAACACTCGCGCTTCTTGCTGGAATAAACGAAGTAAATCGGGATTGTGGCTGTGTTTCAAGACTTTTAAGACTTTGAGTGTTCCCCATTCGTTTTCCCCGGTTCCCAAATCTTCGACTTCCAAGATGTCTGTGGGGCGTGCGGGATTGGGCGATCGCACTGATTTAAGGATACGATAGCGATCGGCAATTAGTAAAGCCGTGCCGCAAGCCTGACAATTTTGAGCAGCAGCAGGGTTTTCACGTTGTTCGCATTGAGGATTGATGCAGTAAATCATCTGTCTTGATGCGTCCTGGACTGAGGGATTTAACGGATTAATTCAATTATTAGCGCGAAACCCAGTAGTTCTGACCTTACTACTGGGTTTCTATTACCGGCCATTTTACACGCTACCACATTTAAGTCAAGGATTTAAGATTAATATCATCGCGCTCTACCGATTGAGCTACTCCCCAGTGTTTGGTTGGGGAGGCTGGAATTGAACCAGCAACCTCGATGACCTGATTGTTCCTGACATTCGTTTTGGCGA